>CAYQFO010000096.1:0-5869 GCA_964416815.1 uncultured Rhodobiaceae bacterium
ATCTGTAATTGTGTTGCGTAATAGCCGCCATAGGCGGTGAAAGCAAAAAACACGACCAAAATCAAAGCACGAAAACGCAATATGATATTTTCCAGTCTTTCGACCATTTTATTCCTCCCCCTTTTGGGCTATCCGAAAGGCAACCCAATCCGCCGTAAGAATTGCCAATAAATGCCCCGCTTGCAAGAAAAATCGTCAAGCGGGGTAAATTTCAGTGTGTGCGCATCGCCATCATCGCCACCGCTAACGGCTTTCATTGAAGGCGGCCAGCACTTTGTGGTGGCGCATTTCGTGCGCCCAATCTTCTGCCGAGCGGCCAGTGGTGTCGGTTTCCATGCGGTCGGCACCAGCCTTGAGCAGACTTTTAACGATTTGATATTGCCCCCTGCGGGCGGCGGTTATCAACGGCACTTCACCAGCATAACCGATACGATTGGGGTCAGCATTGGCGGCCAGCAATACCGCGACCACTTCTGAATGATTGTGTTGGATGGCAAGGCTCAGTGCCGTATGCTTGTCACGGCTTCTCAAATCGGGCTTGGCACCCTGCACCAAAAGCGTTTGCACGGCAGTCGCGCGACCAAATTCAGCCGCAACATGCAGAGCATTGCGTCCATTAATGCCCACATGGTTAATGGACACACCCGACTGGATGGCCGCTTCTATGCCCTCCATATCGCCGACACGCGCCGCTTCAACCAGTCGATTGTCAACAATGACCGGGGTTTCCTGAGCCATGACCCAAAATGGCGCAGCCAACAAAAGAGTGGCCAAAAATTTGCTATAAAATAACTTCCGCATTGCTTGACACCTTATCATACCGACAATAGAAGACTATAAGCTTTCAGCAAAAGGGCAAACCATCATGTCGTCGCAAAAAGTCTCTTGGATCCCCGAAAAATTGACCACCCCCATGCGTATCAGTTTGGCTATCGGCTTGATTGGGTCGGCTCTATTGGTCGGGTTGGTTGTCACCCAAACTGAAAAAGGCCGCAACGCAAAGCTGACGGGACAAATTGAGCTGGGAGGTGCATTTTCCTTACTCAACCAGACGGGTCAGCGCGTCACCGAGGCCGATTTTGCCGGGCGTCATATGTTGGTTTATTTCGGCTTTACGAACTGCCCTCATATTTGTCCTGCTGGCTTGCAAATTATGGCGCAGGCATTGGACAATTTGGCTAAGGACGCCCCCCAAAAGGCGGCGGCGATTGAGCCGGTTCTTATCACCATTGACCCGACCCGCGACACGCCGGAAGTGCTGGGCGACTATGTGTCGGCTTTCCATCCTCGGCTCACTGGCTTGACCGGTTCAGAGGAAGAAATCAACGCTGTTGTTAAAGCCTATAAAGCTTACACCGCCCGTATTGCGGACGATAATTCGGTTGACGGCTATACAATGGACCATAGTGCGTTTTTCTATTTGATGGGGCCGGACGGTGCTTTCATCAAACATTTTGATAGCGCCCTTGCGCCTGAGAAAATGGCTGCGCAGCTCGCCCACTGGGTCGTGCACCCCTAGCCACCTAAAACAGCCAATCCAACAAGCTGCGCCCTTGTCCGCCTGCACCATCGCCCGGCAAAGCAGCCGCCGCATTGAGCTGATATTGACTTTGCATAAATTGTTTCCAAATCTGCGCCGGTAAGCTACCACCGGTAACACGTTGCATCGCAAGGCCGTCATCATTACCCACCCACACACCAGCCACCAGTGCGCCGCTATAGCCGACAAACCATGCATCACGCCAATTTTGCGATGTCCCGGTTTTACCAGCCAATTGCAGCCCGTTGATTTTGGCCGCCCGCCCGGTGCCTTCGCTCAACGCATAGCTCAGCATATCATTCAGCGCGCCAATATATTTAGGGTCAACAAGTTGCGGCGGCGGTGAGGCCTGACGCAGATAAAGTTTGCTGCCATTGGCTGTCGTTACGGCGTTAATCACATGTGGCAAAACATAGCGTCCGCCATTGGCAAAATGGGCGTAGAGGGCCGTTAGCTCAAGCAATGTTACCTCGAAACTGCCCAATGCCAGCGATGGGTGCGGCCTCAAGGGCGTGGCAATACCAAGGCGTCGCGCCAACGCAATCACCGCGCCGCGTCCGGTTTGCTCACTCACCTGCACCGCCACCGTATTGATTGACAAGGCCAGGGCATCGCGCAAAGTGAGTTCGCCGCGATATTTCTCGTCATAATTACCCGGCGACCAACCCTCAATCGTCACTGGCTTGTCGACCAGCACAGCATCGGGCTGACGACCGGCCTCCAATGCAGCCAGATAGACCACCGGCTTAAACGCCGAGCCGGGCTGACGACGCGATAAAACGGCACGGTTATATTGGCTTTCGGCATAGTCACGACCACCGACCAATGCCCGCACGGCTCCATCCGGCGTCATCACCACCATCGCCGCTTGATTTGCGCCACGCATCTCGGCCCCGGCCATGACCGATTTTATCGCTGCTTCGGCCGCCATTTGCATATCCGGGTCAAGCGTTGTCATCACATCAAGATCGGTGCGTGGACGGCCAACAAAATCGGGGAGTAAATCCTGCACCCAATCAATCGCATAACGGGCTTTTGAGTGGCCGCTTGCCGTTGCAATCAGTGGCGTGGCATTGGCTTTAAGGGCTTGCTCTTTAGAAATTTTTCCGCTCTCTTGCATCGCCATCAGCACCAAACGGCGGCGGGCAGCGGCCGCCTGCGGGTCGCGGGTCGGCGCATAACGGGTTGGTGCTTTCAGCAATCCGGCCAATAGGGCGGCTTCGGCCACTGTCAGGCTTTGCACCGGCTTATCGAAATAGCTTTGCGCCGCGGCGCTGACGCCATATGTGCCATTGCCGAAATAAACCCGATTGAAATAGAAGCCCAGAATCTCCTGTTTGGAAAATCGTGCCTCCAACCAAAAAGCCAACAACACCTCCTGAACTTTGCGCTTAATGGTGCGCTCCGGTGTCAGAAAAACATTTTTGGCCAGTTGTTGTGTCAGTGTTGAGCCGCCCTGCACCAGTCGACCAGCGGCCAGATTGGCCAGAAGGGCGCGCGCCAACCCGCGCGGGTCCAACCCATAATGAGAAAAAAACCGCCGGTCTTCAATAGCGATAACGGCATCAATCAAATGCGGCGGCAACTCACCATATCTTACCGCCTGACCACCACGGCGACCGCGCCGCGCCAATAAGGCCTCCTCAACCGAATGATAACTGATTTCAGGGGCTTGCTCGACAGCCCACAAATCATCGGTTGACGGCAGGGTGAGCGCAAAATAAACCAGCACCACGCCCAGCGCGATACCCCCCCACAAGCTCGATACGGCCAGCCAATAGCCAATCCGCCGGAAACGCCAGAAACGCCGACGATTTTTATCGGCCTCACCCATAACCGCGCCTGCTAAACATCCAGATTGGAAACCGCCAACGCCCGCTCCTGAATGAACTGACGGCGTGGTTCAACCTCATCACCCATGAGTTGGCCAAACAATTCATTGCTTTCAGCAATATCTTGCACTTTCACCCGCAAGAGCGAGCGCACCTCGCAGTCAAGCGTGGTCTGCCAGAGTTGCTCCGGGTTCATCTCGCCCAGGCCTTTATAACGTTGCAATGAAATGCCGGTGCGGCCTTGCGCAAGAATGGCATCGAACAATTCCGACGGCGTATTAATGTTGATGCTTTTGTCCTTAATCGTCAATTGCGATGGATCAATATAGACAGCCTGTAAATCACGCACCATTTCATCCAGCAGGCGCACATCGGTTGAGGCAATCAACGGCCCGTCAATGTTTACCGTCTCGCGCACACCGCGTAATTCGCGGGTAAAAGTAAGACCGCCATCACCGGACGGGCTGCCCTGCCAACCGCGCTCCACCTCGTCGAGAACGCGGTCGAGACGCGCGGCAATATAGCGTGAACTTTCTTCGGCCAGTTCCGGTTTTGACAAAATATCAGGTGTCAATGCACCGGCAATCGCCGTCTGCTCAATAATAAATTTCGGATAACGTTGCGGCAGAGCGTTCAAAATGCGTTGCACTTTACGCGCCTGCTCAACCAGCTCGGCCAAATCGGCACCACTGCGTTGCTCACCCGAAGCCGATGTCAATACGGCCTCGGCCAGTCCAGCCTCAATCAGATAATCTTCCAGCTCCGCTTCGTCCTTCAAATAAGCCTCGGAACTTTGACGGCGGATTTTATAGAGCGGCGGCTGAGCAATATAAAGATAACCTTTTTCGATAACTTCCGGCATTTGCCGATAGAAAAAAGTCAGCAATAAGGTGCGAATATGTGCCCCGTCCACATCGGCGTCAGTCATGATGATGATTTTATGATAGCGCAATTTCTCAATGTCAAAATCTTCGCGGCCAATGCCAGCACCAAGCGCGGTAATCATCGTGCCAATCTCATTCGAGGACAGCATTTTGTCGAACCGGGCGCGTTCGACATTGAGAATTTTGCCGCGCAAGGGCAAAACCGCCTGATTGGCACGATTGCGCGCCTGTTTGGCCGACCCACCGGCACTATCACCCTCGACAAGAAATAATTCAGCGCGGGCGGCGTCGCGCTCCTGACAATCGGCCAGCTTACCCGGCAGGCTGGAGACATCCAGCGCACCTTTGCGGCGCGTCAATTCCCGCGCCTTGCGGGCAGCTTCACGCGCAAGCGCCGCCTCCACCACTTTGGCAACAATGGCGCGGGCTTCATTCGGGTGTTCTTCAAACCAGCTGGCTAACACATCATTGACCGCGCCTTCAACCGCCGGACGCACTTCCGATGACACCAGCTTGTCTTTGGTCTGGCTAGAAAATTTCGGGTCCGCCGCTTTCACCGACAAAACCGCTGTCAGCCCTTCACGACAATCATCGCCGCTCAGCGTCACTTTTTCTTTTTTCGCAACCCCGGAGCGGTTGGCATAATTATTCACCGTGCGGGTCAACCCGGCGCGGAAACCGGCCAGATGCATACCCCCATCGCGTTGCGGGATATTATTGGTGAAACATAAAACCGTCTCGTGATAGCTGTTATTCCACCACAATGCCAGCTCAACACCAATCGCGTTGTGTTCAGTTTTCAGCGTAATCGGTTGCTCTATCAGCGTGGTTTTATGGCGGTCAAGATAGCGGGCAAAGGCTTCCAGTCCGCCTTCAAAGGCAAGCTCAACACGTTTCGGTTCGGCACCGCGCTGGTCTTCCAATGAGATTGCCACGCCGGAATTCAAAAAAGCCAATTCCCGCAAGCGATGCTCCAGCGTGTCAAAATTGAATTCTATCATTGTGAAAACCGCTGATGATGGATGAAACTTAACCCATGTGCCGGTTTTCTCGGTTGCGCCCTTGGCTTTAAGGTCGGCCTCGGCTTTGCCGTTTTGAAAGCGCATAGAATGCTCTTTGCCGTCACGATAAACAGTCAGTTCCAGCCAATCCGACAGCGCATTGACCACAGAAACCCCAACCCCATGCAAGCCGCCGGAAATTTTATAGCTGTTTTGGTCAAATTTACCGCCAGCGTGTAATTGCGTCATAATGACTTGAGCGGCGGAAATTCCCTCTTCCGGATGCATTTCGGTTGGAATGCCGCGACCATTATCGCCCACCGTCACCGAGCCATCAGCATTCAACACCACTTCGACTGTATCACAATGACCCGCCAGTGCTTCGTCAATGGCATTGTCAACCACTTCATAGACCATATGATGCAGGCCGGAGCCGTCATCAGTATCACCAATATACATGCCCGGACGCTTGCGAACCGCTTCCAGTCCCTTCAATACCTTAATTGAAGAGGCATCATAGTTTTTGTCACCCGTGGTCTTTTTCGGTTTCTTCTTGCTTGTGCTCATTATCGGTCTCTTTTTACGAAATAGATTATGCAAATATAATATGAC
>CAYQFO010000097.1:0-5868 GCA_964416815.1 uncultured Rhodobiaceae bacterium
GGATATGGCTTTCCCGCGGATGAATAATATCAGCTTCTGGCTGTTGCCGTTTTCTTTAACGCTGCTGGTGATTTCGATTTTTGCCGAAGGCGCCCCCGGCGATACCGGTGTCGGTGCCGGTTGGACGGTCTATCCGCCGCTATCGACGGTTGGCCAGCCCGGTTCGGCGATGGATTTTGCAATTTTATCGCTGCATGTTGCTGGTATTTCCTCCATTTTGAGCGCGATTAATTTCATCACCACGATTTTCAATATGCGCGCGCCGGGTATGACCATGCACAAAATGCCGCTTTTTGTTTGGTCTATTCTGGTGACGGTGTTTTTGTTGTTGCTGTCGCTACCGGTCTTTGCCGGAGCGATTACCATGCTGTTGACCGACCGCAATTTCGGTACCACTTTCTTTGACCCTGCCGGAGGGGGGGACCCGATTCTCTATCAACATTTATTCTGGTTTTTTGCCCATCCGGAAGTTTATATCCTTATTCTGCCGGGTTTTGGCATTGTCAGTCAGGTGGTTTCTACTTTCTCGAAAAAACCGGTGTTCGGCTATCTCGGTATGGCCTATGCCATGGTGGCAATCGGCGGTGTCGGTATGATTGTTTGGGCGCATCATATGTTCACGGTCGGCATGAGCGTTGACGCGCAGGCCTATTTCACCGCCGCAACCATGGTGATTGCCGTGCCGACCGGGGTGAAAATTTTCTCATGGATTGCGACAATGTGGGGCGGGTCGATTGAGTTCAAAACGCCGATGCTGTGGGCGCTGGGCTTTATCTTTCTATTCACGCTGGGCGGCGTGACCGGCGTTATGCTGGCGAGTGCCGGTGTTGACCGCGCCTATCACGATACTTATTTTGTGGTGGCGCATTTTCACTATGTGCTGTCGCTGGGCGCGGTGTTTGCCATTTTCGCCGGTTGGTATTATTGGTTCGGCAAAATGTTCGGCTATGCTTATTCCGAATTTATCGGCAAGCTACATTTCTGGGTCACCTTTATCGGGGTGAATGTAACTTTCTTCCCGCAGCATTTTCTCGGCCTCGCCGGTATGCCGCGACGCTATGTGGACTACCCTGATGTCTTTGTCGATTGGAATTATTGGTCATCCATTGGTAGCTATATTTCGGCCAGCGGTGTTTTGATTTTCTTGTTTGGTGTCGCTCATGCGCTGGTGCGGCGTGTGCCAGCGGGGGATAATCAATGGGGCGAGGGCGCAACCACCTTGGAATGGACGCTCAGTTCGCCACCACCATTTCACCAGTTTAACGAGCTGCCGAAGATTAAATAATCTTCGGCCTTTGCTACGGGGAGGCAATGTCCCATATTTATAAAGAGGCGCAAACAAAACCCAATGCGCCGTACGCGCTGGATACCGGTTCGGCGGTTGACTATTTGATACTGATGAAGCCACGTGTCATGTCATTGGTGGTGTTCACTGCGCTGGTCGGTTTGGTGATGGCGCCAGTTGCGCTTCATCCGGTATTGACCGCCGCAGCGATTATATTGATTGCGGCAGGGGCCGGTGCCTCGGCGGCTTTGAATATGTGGTATGATGCCGATATTGATGCGCTGATGGCACGCACCAAAAGGCGACCAGTGCCAAGCGGGCGTATCAGCCCTGACAGTGCTCTCACTTTCGGTCTCTGGGTTGGCGGACTTTCTGTGTTCAGCATGGCGATGATGATTAACTATTTTAGCGCGGCTCTGCTGGCCTTCACGATTTTCTTTTACGCGGTGGTCTACACGATTTGGCTGAAACGTCGAACGGCGCAAAACATTGTCATTGGCGGTGCGGCGGGCGCATTGCCGCCGGTGATTGGTTGGGCGGCGGCCACCGGCAGCGTCAGCCTTGAACCCTTGATATATTTTGCCATTATCTTTTTTTGGACGCCGCCGCATTTTTGGGCGTTGGCTCTGGTTCGCCATGCGGAGTATCAAGCCGCCAATGTGCCGATGCTGCCGGTTGTCTTCGGTGCGCAGGCAACAGTGCGACACATTGTCGGATATATTTTGGTGCTGGCGGTCATCACGACATTGCCTTACGGGTTGGGCTTTGCCGGATCGTTCTACGGGGCTGGGGCGGTTGTTTTGAATGTCATTTTCATCGCCTTGGGCGTGGCATTGGCCGTGGTGCCAGAACGACAACGCGACCGCGTGGCCACGATGGTGTTTGCTTATTCGATTTTTTATCTTTTCCTTATCTTTACCTTGCTACCGACAGATAGGCTGATGCTGCCATGAACCAAAATACGCCCACAAATCCGGTTGATGAAGTGTCGCCATGGACGCCGGAATTGTTGCAACGCCGCCGCCGTCGTGCCGCCATTATGGCGGTTGCTTTGCTGATTTGGGTTGGCATGTTTTTCTGGGTGACATTGGTGCGTTTGAGCCATAATGTGGTCAATTCTGGTGTTGGGATGTAACGCATGAGCCTCAAAGCGACACGCCGACCAAATGCAAAAGCCAATTTTTATGTTGCGACCAGTGCCGCGCTTGGGGTTGTTCTCATGGTTGGGGCGGCCTATGCGGCGGTGCCGCTCTATGATTTGTTTTGTCGGGCGACCGGTTTTGGCGGCACGCCGCAAATTGTGACGCAGGCGCCGGAAAAAACATTCAGCGAAGCATCTGGCCGCATTATGACCGTGCGTTTTGATGCCGGCCTTAATGGGAATATGCCGTGGCAATTCGCGTCACCAAAACAAGCCATTGCATTACCGGTCGGCGTTACCGGACTGGCTTTTTACACAGCCCGCAATTTAACCGACAAGGTGATTACCGGCACGGCAACCTATAATGTGTTGCCGCCACAGGCCGGTTATTATTTTTCCAAAATTGACTGCTTCTGCTTTCGCGAGCAGGTTTTACAACCGGGCGAGGAAGTTCAGATGCCGGTCAGTTTTTTCATTGACCCTGAAATTTTAACCGACCCTGAAATGGAGAGTGTTACGACAATTACTTTGTCTTATACATTTTTTGAGGTGGGTCGCAAAGCGTCGCAAAAAAGGGCTTTGCCCGAAGGATAGAAGGGAATAAAAGGTAAGCATTATGGCGGACAGTCAAACAAAACATCACGATTATCATTTAGTGGATCCCAGCCCATGGCCGATAATCGGGTCAATTGCGGTATTTTTACTTGCCGTTGGCGCGGTGCAGTATTTGCATACCGATGCACCATGGCTGATGCTTATCGGTTTTGCTGGTGTGTTTTATACGATGCTTGGTTGGTGGCGCGATGTTATCCGCGAGGCCGATAGGGGCGACCATACGCCGGTTGTGCAATTACACCATCGCTATGGCATGATTTTATTCATCGCTTCGGAAGTCATGTTTTTTGTCGCTTGGTTTTGGGCTTATTTTGATGCCAGCCTGTATGCAGGTGAAGCCATCCAAGTGTCGCGCACGGCACTGACCGGCGGCCATTGGCCACCCAATGGTATTGAAACATTTGACCCATGGCATTTACCGCTCATCAACACGCTGGTTTTGTTGACGTCGGGTACAACGGTCACTTGGGCGCACCATGCGCTACAACATAATGACCGCGAGGGTCTGAAATGGGGACTGGTGCTGACCGTGCTGTTGGGCGTGGGGTTCACGGGCTTTCAGGCTTACGAATACACGCATGCCGCCTTCGGGTTTTCCGGTCATATTTATGGGTCGACTTTCTTCATGGCGACCGGCTTTCATGGCTTTCATGTGATTGTCGGCACGGTGTTTTTGCTGGTCTGTTTATTGCGTGCGCTGGCGGGTCATTTCACGGCGCAACAACATTTCGGTTTTGAAGCGGCGGCTTGGTATTGGCATTTTGTCGATGTTGTCTGGCTGTTTTTGTTCGTGGCGATTTACGTTGCCGGAGCAGGTGCAGGCGCGGGAACTCATTAGCGCACCCGACCATCGCCGGGCATGGGGCATTGCTTTTGGTTCTTTTACCCCGGTTTTGGCGACCCTTATGATACTGGCGGTTTTGCTGTCGCTGGGTCATTGGCAACAGCGACGATTGGCTTGGAAAGAAAATTTGTTGGCACGCATTGCCGGGCGTCAAATTGAGCCGCCGATTAAAATTGCCAGTGCGGCTGATGTGGCCGCACTGAAACAGGCAACCGATGATTATCGCCGCGCCCACCTGATTGGCAGTAATTGGCAGCAGGCTGTCTATTGGTTCACGCAAATCCACAATAAGCCGCCCGGTTTGGCACATGAGGAAACGGTCGGCTATCATATGTTGCTGCCGTTTGAACTGGCTGACCAAAGTATGGTTTTGCTGGATGCAGGCTTTGTTCCGGCGCGGCTGAAGGGACAATATGACTTGCCGATTTTTACCGACCCGCGCGTGATATTGCATTGGCCGGACAAGCGGTCGCTGTTTGATGCGCCGGATGACCCGTTTGAAAACCTGTTTGCGGTGCGTGACACCACCGCCATTGGTCGCCATTGGCAAGTTGATTTACCCATTTTTATCGCCGAGCGGGTTGATGTGGGGGCGGGCTGGCCGCGTGGCGGGCAGACACGACTGCGCCTTCGTAATCGTCACTTTGGATATATGCTGACGTGGTATGGCCTTGCAGCAAGCCTTGTTTTTGTTTCCGGTCTATGGCACATCCGTAAATGGATGACCCATAGAGCAAAAAGGCCACGGCAGTGAATTATATCAGCACAAGGGGGCAATCACCAAGGGATGCGGCTTTGGGGTTTGAGGATGTCTTGCTGGCTGGTCTGGCATCTGATGGCGGGCTTTACGTTCCGCAAAGCTGGCCGCAATTGACACCGGCAAGGATAGCAAGTTTTGCGACCGCCGATTATACCGAAGTGGCGCGTCACGTGCTGAGCGCGTTTGTCGGAGACGATATTGAACCCACACGACTGGGCGAGATGATTGACCAAGCCTATACCGCATTTGGCGTTGAGGAAATAGCGCCTTTACGTCCGTTGGAAGACGGTCATTATTTGCTGGAATTGTTTCATGGGCCGACGCTGGCTTTTAAGGATATTGCCATGCAATTACTGGCGCGGCTGATGGATGATGCGCTGATGCGGCGGGGTCGGCGTGTGACGATTATCGGTGCGACATCGGGCGATACGGGTGGGGCGGCGATTGAAGCTTTTCGCGACTGCAAGTCGGTTGATATTTTTATTCTTTTTCCCGATGGTCGTGTATCGGATGTGCAACGTAGGCAAATGACCACGGCGTCTGGCACCAATGTGCATGCATTGGCGGTGGACGGCACATTTGACGATTGTCAGGTGCTGGTCAAAGGCATGTTCAATGATGCTGCTTTTCGGGCCGAGACCGGATTGGCCGGGGTCAATTCGATTAACTGGGCACGGGTGATGGCGCAAACCGTCTATTATTTTACCACCGCCGCGAAACTTGGTGCGCCGCGACAACCGGTTTCCTTTTGTGTGCCGACCGGTAATTTCGGTGATATTTTTGCCGGTTATGTGGCGGCGCAAATGGGTTTGCCGGTTGCGCAATTGGTGATTGCCACCAATGTCAATGATAGTCTGGTGCGCACTCTGGCGACCGGCACTTATGAAATCGGCGCGGTGATGGCCACGCAAAGCCCAAGCATGGATATTCAACTGTCGAGCAATTTTGAACGCTTATTGTTTGAGCTGACAGGACGCGATGCCACGCGCCTGTGCGCTTATATGGAAGCCTTGAAAGAGGGCGGGCGGTTTACGCTGAGCGATAAAGAGTTGCGCCTTTTGCGGAGCGTATTTGCCGCCGAACGCATTGACGAGGGGGAAACCATTGCCGTTATGCGCGATGTGTATGAGCGTTTAGGGTTTCAGATTGACCCGCATAGTGCCGTCGGTGTTGGCGCGGCGCGGCAGTGTGTGCTGGATGACGTGCCGATGGTGACACTGGCG
>CAYQFO010000098.1:0-5825 GCA_964416815.1 uncultured Rhodobiaceae bacterium
CTTCGGGACCGTTGCTATCATAGCTACGGTTAACGGAATTTGGTTGGCGGCGTCCCCGCCCACGTGACCGTTTCATGTATACTTCCCTGATCTTTGTTGTGGCTGCGCCAACAGCCATTGTTTATGCTCATAACCCCATCAGTCGCGCATTTGCGCCGAATATAAATGATGGGTTAAGAAAATGGGACGCAGGTTAATCCCGCCACCCCAGAAGCAATGCGACCATACCCGACATCGGTAGAAGTTTCAAACCCCTTTTTGACTTTTCTGGAATTTTATTTATTCCCATCTGCCAATCACCCCACGCTTGTATCCGGCCAAATCGGTCAATAGACCGGCTGACACCAGACCAACCGCGCCCATCATCGGCATGACACGCTCTGCCTGATTTTGTCCAACTTCCAAATAGACGACGCCATCGGCAGACAATAATCGCGCCACATCGCTGAGTAAATCGGCATAGGCTTGCAGGCCGTTACTGCCGCCATCAAGTGCCATGATGGGGGCATGTGCGCGCACTTCTTCGGATAAATCTTTTATCTCATGGGTGGCAATATAAGGCGGATTGGTGACAATCACATTGAATGGCGCGTTAAGCGCGCCCCCCCAATGTCCACAAACAAAAGCACTGCGCGTGTCCAATCCCAAACGCTTGGCATTTTGGCGCGCAACACCGAGCGCACTTGCGCTCATATCCACCCCGACACCCTGCCAGCCCGGCGCATGCGCCAGAATGGTCAGCAATAATGCGCCCGACCCGGTTCCCAAATCAAGCAGGCGGCCATGCGGTGGTAAATTTTGCAATACCGCGTCAACCAGCACTTCGCTGTCGGGACGCGGATCCAACACATGCTCATTGATGGAGAAAGTCAGCCCATAAAATTCGCGGTGGCCGATAAGACGCGAAACCGGCTTGCCAGCCAATCGCGCCGCCTGCCATTCATCGGCCTTTTTTGTTTCTACCGATGACAAAAGCCGCTCAGCGCAGCTTACCATATCGGTCTCAGACAAGCCCGTCAGTGCCGCCATTAAGACCCGCGCATCAAGCTCTGCTGTGGGCAGCCCAGCAGCCGTAAAGGCGGTGCGCATTGTTTTTTGGCGGCTAGAAAGTTGCAATTTAAGGGGCACACTCATGCGCCGGAAGTCAATTTCAAGGCTTGGTCTTCACTGATAAGCTCATTGACCAGCGTGTCCAGCCCGTCACCGGCAAGAATTTTGTCGAGTTTGTGCAGCGTCAGATTGATGCGATGGTCGGTCACGCGACCTTGCGGGAAATTGTAAGTGCGAATGCGCTCGGAGCGGTCGCCGGAGCCTACTTGCGCCTTTCTATCGGCGGCGCGTTCGCTGTCGGCGCGGTTGCGTTCAACCTCAAACAAGCGGGCGCGCAGCACTTGCAACGCCTTGGCGCGATTTTTGTGCTGCGATTTCTCATCCTGCTGACTGACGCTGATGCCGGTCGGCAAATGGGTCATCCGCACGGCACTGTCTGTTGTATTGACCGATTGTCCGCCGGGGCCACTGGCGCGAAAGACATCTACGCGCAAATCCTTTTCATCAATTTTAACATCAACCTCTTGCGGCTCCGGCAGAACGGCAACGGTTGCCGCCGAGGTATGGATGCGTCCACTGCTTTCGGTTTCCGGCACACGCTGCACACGATGCACACCGCTTTCAAATTTCAGTCGTGCAAACACACCCTTGCCACGCACCGCCGCGATGATTTCCTTATAGCCGCCAACCTCGCCTTCCGATTGGCCGATAATCTCGGTCTTCCAGCCCTGCAAATCGGCATAGCGGGCATACATGCGAAACAAATCACCGGCAAACAAAGCCGCCTCATCCCCTCCGGTTCCGGCGCGCACTTCAATAATGACATTAAGTTCATCGGCGGCATCTTTCGGCAGCAACAAAATTTGCAATTCGGTTTCCATTTGCGGCAGGCGGGTTTGCATTTCGCCCAACTCGGTGGCGGCCAGTTCAGCCATTTCCTTTTCCGCGCCCGCCACCAAGGCGCGCAAATCATCGCACTCAGCGAGGGCTTTTCGGTAAGCCTGCACGGCTTGCACCAGCGGCTCAATCTCGGCAAATTCCTTTGACAATGCAACAAAGCGCTCGGACGACACATCGGCGTTCATTTCATTTTGCAAGGCTTCGGCGCGCACCAAAATGGCGTCAAGGCGGTCAACTGGCAGCATGGCTAAGCTCCCTTATTGTCGGCACGTGCGGCTTGTAATTCGCACACCTTGTTTTCAACCAGCTCCACCAAATGGGCAATCATTTTTTCATGCGGCAATTTATGGTCGGGCTGACCGGCAAGATAAACCATGCCGCTTTCGCCGCCGCCGCCGGTAAAGCCGATATCGGTTTCGCGTGCCTCGCCCGGCCCGTTCACCACGCAACCGATAATCGACAAGCTAATCGGTTCTGAAATATGGGACAGCCTGTCCTCCAGCTCGCGCACTGTGGCAATAACGTCAAACCCCTGCCGCGCACATGATGGACACGACACAATCGTCACCCCGCGATGGCGCAGTCCCAACGATTTCAGCATTTCATAAGCCGTTTTTACCTCTTCCACCGGGTCTGCCGACAGCGACACACGTATCGTATCGCCAATACCCGACCATAATAAATTGCCCAGCCCGATGGCCGATTTGACCGTGCCGCTACGCACCCCACCGGCTTCGGTAATGCCGATATGCAACGGGCAATCCACCGCAGCGGCCAATAGCTGATAGGCCGCCACCGACATAAATACATCCGATGCTTTGACCGAAATTTTATAGTCACGAAAGCCATGCTCTTCCAGCAGGCTTACATGATAGAGCGCACTGTCGACCATGGCCTGCGGGCAGGGTTCGCCATATTGCTCCAGCAAATTGCGTTCCAATGAGCCGGCATTGACCCCAATGCGAATGCTACACCCATGGTCGCGCGCCGCCGCAATCACATCGGCGACACGCTGGTCATCGCCGATATTGCCGGGATTGATGCGCAAACAAGCAGCACCAGCTTCGGCGGCTTCAATGGCACGCTGATGGTGAAAATGAATATCGGCAATAATCGGCACTTCGACGGCAGCAACAATTTCCTTCAATGCCCGCGTTGAGGCCTTGTCAGGACACGAAATACGCACAATATCGGCACCAGCTTCTTGCAGGCGCACCACTTGCTCAATGGTGGCGCGTATATCCGATGTCGGCGTATTGGTCATGGACTGCACGGCAATTGGCGCATCACCACCGACTGGCACATGCCCAACCATAATCTGACGACTTTTGCGCCGTTCAATATGACGCCACGGTCTCACCATAGTGTCACGCTAACGGCGGCGACGTTTGGCCAAAATATCACTGCGCGAGATTCGACGCTGGGTCAGAATCTGGCCGCGACGCCCAAGCGGTTCAACCGTAACACCATCAACACTGAATTCCAACGCACCGGCATCGCGTGTGGCCAGCGCATAATTACTTTCTTCATCAAGCCTCACCCCCTTACCCGGATTGATGATACTGGAAAATAAAATTCGTCCCTCTTCGTTTTCAAGTCGCATCCAAGTTCGCCGGTTGGCGCGAATTTCGACAATGCGTTGGCGTTGCGCGGCTTTTGACTTAGCTTTTTTACGCGCTTTAACTTTGGGGGCAGGTGCGACTTCAGATGCCGCTTTATTTGTCGTCGGTTGAGCCGCAGGCGCAGCGGTAATCGGAGGGGTTGGTGTTTCGATTTCAGTTTGACTCGCATCGGACTCAGCTGTCTGGGCTGGTTCAGCTTGCTCGACAATCGCCACCTCATCCGTCCCCCCATTAGATTCGGCGGTTTTTACCGGCCGGTCCGAACTGCTGGCCAGCAGCCACATAATGTAGAAAACAATTACACCAGCGACACCCAAGCCAATTTTCAGTGCTGTCGAAATCGGTTCGTTTTCGAGCTCCTCCTGCGTCGGCCCGTCATCCAGCACGACCGGTTGGCGACTGGCTTTGAAACGGGAAATCATATCGGACGCATTCAAATTCAAATGTGTGGCATAAGTGCGAATGAAACCAAGCACGTAAACTTCGCCGGGCAGTTCGTCAAAGTTTTCTTCTTCCAATGCGCGTAAATGGTCTTCGCGTATGCGCAATTGCGCGGTGACATCAGCCAATTTTGCCCCGCTTTCCTCACGCGCTTTTTTCAGCTCTTCACCCAGACCAATCAGCTCATATTCAGTCATCTAATCTCCGTTCCCAGACCTTACCAAATCTTGTTTGAGTTTCCCGCGCATCATATCACAGTCTGATGGCGTGTCTATCAGCCATCTGCATAAGCCCATAGCGGAAGTCGGATGGTGGTTCCAACATCAATTTTTTCATATCTGCGCGTATGCGTTCGCCATTGGTCGAGCGAATCATCCGCTTGACTGGTCCAATGGCAGGGGCGGGAAGCGAAAAACGTTGATAGCCGAGCGCCAATAAGGCCATGGCTTCCAAAGGGCCTGCGCTCAATTCACCACAGACCGACACTGGCACATTGTATTGGCGGGCTTTTTCACCAATATGAGCCAATAAGCGCAAAGCCGGTAGCGAGAGAAAATCATATCGATTGCTGGTCATCGGATTGCCCCTATCGGCGGCAAAGAAAAACTGCATCAAATCATTCGTGCCGATTGATAAAAAATCAATTTCCGGCATCAACTCATCCAATTGCCAAACCAGTGCTGGCACTTCCAGCATGATGCCGACGCTCAGCTTACTCGGGACAGCATGACCGAAGCGAGCCAATCGTTCTTGTTCGTGATAGAGCCACTCACGGCTTTTATAAAATTCATCCACTGTCGTAATCAGCGGAAACATCAGACTGAGTTCGCGCCCAGCCGAGGCGCGCAACAAAGCGCGTAATTGGTGGCGTATCAGCCCCGGTCGATCAAGCACCATACGCATGGCACGCCACCCCATGGCCGGATTTTCTTCCTGCCGCGTGCGCAAATAGGGCAACACTTTATCGCCGCCAATATCAACTGTGCGAAACACCACTTGCCGGTCGCCGGCCTGAGCTATCACCTGACGATAAAACTTTTCCTGCTCCGACTGGCGCGGCATACGCGCTGAGACCATAAATTGCAATTCGGTGCGGAACAGGCCGATATTGTCGGCCCCTGCATTGTCGGCATTTTCGATATCAACCATCAACCCGGCATTCATATCAAGGCGAATGTGTTGCCCGTCGCGCGTTACGGCAGGCAACTGGCGTAGGCGGACAAAACTTTTTAGCCGCCGCGTTTGCAAGCGCATACGGTCGCCATAAGCCTTAATAATTGGCGCTGTCGGATTGAGATGCACCCTATCGCCGTCCGCATCGACAATAATTTCACTGCCCTCACTTGCATCGGCCACAATGCCGCGCACATCTCCGAGCATGGGAATGTTAAGCGCGCGCGCAACAATCGCCACATGCGCGCTCAACGCCCCTTCTTCCAGCACCAGCGCGCGTAATTTACGCCGGTCATAATCCAGCAATTCGGCCGGCCCCATTGTGCGAGCCAGCAATATGGCATTGCGCCCCAATTTATCTTGCGAAGCCAATTCAGCACGACCGGACAAAATACGTAATAATCGGTTCGACAAATCTTCAAAATCGTGCATGCGTTCGCGCAAATAAGCATCGCGTTGCCCCATCATCCGCGCCCGCATGGAATTATTGACCCGTTGCACGGCAGCTTCAGCTGTCAGGCCGGTTCGAACGGCACCTTCTATGCGCTGTAGCCAACCGCGGTCATTGGCAAACATGCGATAGGCTTCCAATACGGCCAGATGTTCCCCGGCATGTGACACATCGTCGGTGGCCAACAT
>CAYQFO010000099.1:0-5785 GCA_964416815.1 uncultured Rhodobiaceae bacterium
CACCCGTTCGTGGCTACGCTCGAAAGGCAATTCAATTGAGGGCGGCACATCGGAAATACAACTCAATGTGATTGCCAAGCGCGTTCTGGGATTACCGGACGCATAGGAATTAAATTTAGGAGATAAACATGGCCCTCGTGCTGACCGAAGAACAAACCATGCTACGCGATACGGCAAAGCAATTTTTTACCGAACAAATGCCGGTACCCAATCTACGCAAGCTGCGCGACGAACAAGACGCCAATGGTTATGATAAACAGGTTTGGCAACAGATTGTTGAACTTGGCTTTGCCGGTATTTTGATACCCGAAGAACATGGCGGCACCGGTTTTGGCCCGATGGGGTTAGGTATTGTGATGCAGGAGGCCGGACGCACACTGGCCGCCTCGCCGCTTTATGCAAGCGGTGTGCTGGGGGCCGGACTCATTATTGAACTCGGCAATCAAACCCAAAAGGATGATATGCTCCCCCAAATTGCCGCCGGTGAATTGCTGACGGCCTTGGCACTGGAAGAAAGCAATCACCATAATCCGCATCAGATAGCCATGACGGCACAAAAAGACGGCGATGGTTTTGTGCTGGACGGCGACAAGAAATTCGTCACTGACGGGCATATTGCCGACAGGCTGATTGTGGCTGCGCGCACATCTGGTGCAGCAGGCGAGGCTAACGGCATTTCCTTGTTTGTGGTTGACGCCAAAGCCAAGGGCGTGAAAATCACGCGCACACAAATGGTCGACAGCCGTAACGCCGCCAATATCAGTTTCAAAAAAGTAAAAATCGCCGCCGATGATGTGCTGGGGCCGGTGGACGGCGCGTTCACCGCGCTTGAAAATGTGCTGGATTTGGGACGCGCTTGCCTCGCCGCCGAAATGCTGGGCGGCATGGAAGCCGTGTTTGATACAACCCTTGAATATCTCAAAGAGCGCAAGCAATTTGGCGTGATTATCGGCACTTTCCAAGCCCTGAAACACCGCGCCGCAGAAATGTTTTGCGAAGTGGAAATTTGTCGCTCAGTGGTGCTGGATGCCTTGTCGGCACTTGACGAACGGCGTAATGATATCGCGCGGGCGGCAAGCCTCGCCAAAGCCCGACTCTGCGATGCCTGCCGCCTTATCACAAATGAAGGCGTGCAAATACACGCCGGTATCGGCATGACCGATGAGGTGGATATTGGCCTTTACTTAAAACGCGCCCGCGTGCAAGCACAAATGCTCGGCGACAGTCATTTCCACCGCAATCGCTATGCCAGACTGGCAGGTTATTGACCCTCGACATTTTCCATCAGGGTGATTAGGTTTCCTCATGAAGCGACGATAGAAGGGACATCCATGGCTGACGATACTGAATTACCCGAACGCATCACCGTATTGGCGCACGAATTTACGCCTGCCGCGATGGAATTTCATCGCCGCAATATGAGTGCGCGCGGCTATCGCATGGAGGGGCAAATTACGGCGCGGCGCTATATGATGATTGACGGCTCCGGCGAACCGAAAGATATTTTCGACGGCAAAGAATTTTATGCCGTAACCTTTGTTCGCAAAAACGCCGATGAGTAGAAGGAAATGCGCCACTTGAAGAGTGGCTGTTTACCGCCTAATACATACTATATGAAAGACGAAGACGCTAAAAAGCATGGGATATTTTATGGCTTTTGATTACGAAGGACATATCAACAAAGCCCTCTCGTCTTTGCACGATGAGGGGCGCTATCGGGTGTTCACCGACCTTGCCCGTAAGGCCGGACAATTTCCCTACGCTTATGATTATTCCGCCGGGGCGAACCCGCAGGAGATAACCGTCTGGTGTTCCAATGATTATCTTGGCATGGGGCAAAATAGCGACGTGATGGCGGCGATGAAACATGCCATTGACACAATGGGTACCGGTGCCGGTGGCACACGCAATATCTCCGGCACCCATCATATGATTGTCGAACTGGAAGCAGAACTGGCCGATTTACACACCAAAGAAGGCGCATTGGTGTTTACCTCCGGCTATGTTTCCAATGAAGCGACCGTTTCTACATTGGCAAAATTGCTGCCCGAGTGCCTAATTTTGTCCGACGAATTTAACCATTCCTCAATCATTGAAGGCATTCGCCAAAGTGGCTGCAGTAAGCTCATCTGGCGCCATAATGATACCGAACATCTAGAAGCCCTGCTGCGTGAAGCCCCATCCTCACGTCCCAAATTGATTGTCTTTGAGAGCGTTTATTCAATGGATGGCGACATCGCCCCGATCGCCGAGATTTGCGATTTGGCCGATAAATATGGTGCCATGACCTATCTTGATGAAGTCCATGCGGTGGGTATGTATGGCAATCGCGGCGGGGGGATTGCCGACCGCGAAAATCTGATGCACCGCATCGACATTATTGAAGGCACACTGGCCAAAGCCTTCGGTATTATGGGCGGGTATATTACCGGTAAGAAAAATCTGATTGACGCCATTCGCTCGTATGCGCCGGGTTTTATTTTTACCACCTCACTGCCGCCGGCCATTGCCGCCGGTGCCATCACAAGCGTGAAAATCGTCAAAACCGCCAATGCATTGCGCACCCGCCATCAGGAGCGGGCGCAAAAGTTGAAAAAACGATTGACCGAAGTCGGGCTGCCAGTGCTGCCCAATGACACACATATTGTGCCGCTTATGGTTGGCGACCCGGTGCTGTGCAAGGCAGCGTCTGACCGATTGCTCAACAAACATGGCGTCTATATCCAACCGATTAACTATCCCACCGTGCCGCGCGGCACAGAGCGCTTGCGTATCACACCAACCCCGCTACACACTGATGAAATGATGACAAAACTGGTCAATGCCGTGTTGGAAGTTTGGGCAAATTTGGAAATCTCAGTTTCCGAACAATCGGCCAATTTTGTCGCCCGTTAATCTTGTCAACATCCCATCCATCCGTTCAATTTGGAAAAACCGGTCTATTGCTGGTTAATCTCGGCACGCCTGACAGCACCGACACAAAGAGCGTGCGCGCCTATCTGAAACAATTTTTGAGCGACCGGCGCGTGATTGAAACCACGCCGATAATCTGGCAACCGATTTTGCGTGGGGTCATTTTAACCACGCGCCCACGCAAATCGGCCAAAGAGTACGCAAAAATCTGGCGGCAGGAAAGCAATGAAAGCCCATTGCGTTATTATACGCGCCGCCAAGCTGAACTATTGCAACCCCTATTGGGCGATGGCGTTATTGTTGACTGGGCGATGCGCTATGGTCTCCCCGCCATTGAGGAAAAGCTGGCAGAAATGCAATCGCGCGGCTGCGAGCGTATCGCCATTATGGCTCTTTATCCGCAATATAGTGCTACCACATCGGCCAGCGTTTATGATGCTGTTTTCCGCACCCTTTTGAAATTGCGCTGGCAACCAGCCGTGCGCACCGCCGCGCCATGGCATGACGACCCAAGCTATATTGAGGCACTGGCGCAATCGGTGGAAACACATTTTGATAAAATGGACTGGCAACCGGAAGTCATTCTGGCTTCTTTTCATGGCCTGCCGCAAAGCTATTTTGACAAGGGCGACCCCTATCATTGCCAGTGCGACAAAACCACGCGCCTATTGCGCGAGAGATTGGGGATGGATGCGCACCGCATGCGCCTCACTTTTCAATCGCGTTTCGGCCCGACCAAATGGCTACAGCCCTATACCGATAAAACAGTTGAAACGCTGGCGGCAAGCGGCACCAAACGCATTGGCGTGGTGACGCCGGGTTTTATTTCTGACTGTGTCGAAACGCTTGGCGAAATTGATATTACGCTCAAAGAAAGTTTTGAAGCCCATGGCGGCACACATTTTACCACTGTCCCATGCTTGAATGATGATGATTTATCAATCAATTTGCTCGCAAAGCTGGCCAAGCGCGAATTGTCCGGCTGGATTTCGTTTTGACTGCCGTATAATATAAAGTCGTATAAATGGAAGGATGTGGCGGTGGTAAAATACGCTCAACTGACAATTGCTCTAACTGTCTTGCTCGCCATGAGCCGTCCGGCCGATGCCGAAACACAAAAATTCGATGCGGTATATCGAGCCTATATTGCCGGTTTGCCGATGGGCGATTTGCAACTCTATCTTACGCAAACCAAAAACCGTTACCAATTGACCGCCACCATGCAGGCCGCTGGTATTGCTTTACTGTTCACCGACGGCAAAGCGATTTCGACCACCCATGGCAGATTCGGGCCGAAGGGCTTTATGCCCAAAGAATTAAAATTACAATGGCAAAGCGATGGTGTGGTCAAGTCATCAAGTTTGGCCTATCGCGACGGTGCGCCGGTTGCCTTTAACTCCGATTATCGGGCAAACAAAGAGCAACAACCGGTCGGCAAGGTTGACCTTGAAAGCGTTGGAACAGACACAATTAATCCATTTCTGGCACTGTTGGAACCAAAGCAAAAAGGGCTGTTGGGCGAAATATGTAGCGGCACACGGCGTATATTTGACGGGCGACGTTTGGCCATTCTGAAACCACGTTTGGTGCAAATCCGCTCTCAAGAAACCCATGATTTTGTTGTCAATCAACCGATTGCTGAATGCAGCGTCAAATGGATGCCCATCGCCGGTTATTCAAAAGCCAGTTTGGAGCGGGCGCAAACCATGGCACCCGCAGAGTTTTATTTTGCCACCATTGACGGCACACGATTTGCCGCACCCGTGCGCATACAATTTGAAACCAAATTCGGTTTTTTCAGTATTGTCGCCAAACAATTTTTTGAAGCCACAGACAAGCCGGAACCAAAATTTGAACTGGCGCGTAGCAAGGATTAGTCTGGTGTGTTCACCGCACCGCGCATAATCGTGCGCCCGTCGCCGCCGCGTAATACAAACCCATAGCCGGCACCGCTCGGCATAAAATCAACATAAAGCGGCTGCCCACAAAAAGCCGGTGCTTCAGCCCGAAACTGAAAACCCCGCAGCACCCCAAACTGCTCTTCGGCAAGACGCAAAACAAAACTCGCCATGAGCGGCCCATGCACCACAAGGGCAGGGTAAGCTTCTTCAGTTTCGGCATAGGGGCGGTCGTAATGAATACGATGGGCATTAAAAGTCAGGGCAGAATAACGAAACAGCAACACTTCATCCGGCCTAAAAACCGCATGATGAACGCTTTCGTCGAGCGGCTCAATATCGTTGCTGACCAGCGGTAGCGGTAGTTTTCCCGCCGCCTCACGATAAACAAGCGTCTGTCTTTCAGTGATGGCGAGCGCATCCCTTTGACGAAAATCATGCTCAACCGTGACAAACACAAGCCTCCCCTGCTTGCCAGTTTTTTCTTCAATCGAGACAATATGCGAAATGCGTTCAACGCCATCGCCCGGGGTCAAAGGCGCGAGGAACGCAATCGTGCTGCCGACCCACATACGGCGCGGCAAATCAACCGGCGGTAAAAAACCGCCTTTTTGAGGATGCCCGTCCCCCCCCAATTCCAGCATCGGATTTTCAGGACTGCATAGGGTAAAATGAAACCCTGCCGGAACCCCCTCGGCTTCGCTCATGGTTCCCAAAACGGCGCTAAATCGAGCCAGCTTGTCGCGTGTTATCGTGTCGCTTTGCGTGTGGGTTTTACCAACCCATGCTTTTATGTCGCCCATGGTTAATTCCTTTCTGACAGACGGCCACGGGTTATCACCTGCGCTTGAATTTCTGCGGCACCCTCAAAAATATTCAAAATCCGGGCGTCGCAAAGAATGCGGCTGATTTCATATTCCAGCGCATAACCGTTGCCGCCATGAATTTGCAGCGCATTATCGGCCGCACTCCAC
>CAYQFO010000100.1:0-5779 GCA_964416815.1 uncultured Rhodobiaceae bacterium
TTCCAATTTTATGTCCAGTGTGGTGGCGCAGTTACAAAAATATGACGGAACGCGGCGCGGTTGGCTTGGCGTGCGGATACAAGAAGTGACCGATGATTTGGCTGAAAATTTGGGGTTGAATAAATCGCGCGGGGCGTTGATTTCGGAGGTCTCCCCTGATGGACCGGCTGAAAAAGGGGGCTTACGTCCCGGCGATGTGGTGGTCAAATTTGATGGCAAGAAAGTGCCGACAATGCGCGATTTGCCACGCATTGTTGCCGAAACCGACATTAATAAAAGGGTCAGGGTTGAGGTGGTGCGGCGCGGTAAAATCCGTAGACTGACCATTGTGACTGGTCGCCTTGACGAACCAAAATTGGTGTCGACAGGTGTCAAAAAAAAAGTCAAGAAAAAGCGTAAAAAAGATCAGTCCATATTCGGCATGGATCTACGCAAGCTGGACGCCCCAGCGCGACTGCAATTGGAATTGCCCGCCAGTGTTGAAGGGGTTTTGGTCATTGATATTGATGCCCAAGGGCGCGGTTATGAAAACGGCATAAGGCGGGGCGATGTGATTGTTGAAATTGCCCAACGTCCAACTTCGACACCCGAAAAGGTGACGACGATGTTTAAGAATGCCCGCAAAAAAGGTAAAAAAAGTCTTCTGGTACTCCTCAATTCGCGTGGCTCGCTGAGGTTTGTTGCCTTTAAGGTGGGCGGTTAGCTTTTGAATTCGGCTTTGGAAATGCCTTGTAAATAAAGTAGCGCGGTCAAATCGCCATGGTCAATGCGAAAGCGGGCGGTTTCGGCCACGACAGGTTTGGCGCGAAAGGCAACGCCCATACCGGCTGCCGCCAGCATGTCCAGATCATTGGAGCCGTCGCCCACAGCCAGCACTTGGGTCAGCGTTAAGCCTAGTTCCTGCGCCCGCGCGCCCATGATGTCGGCTTTGGCGGCGCGTCCCAATATCGGTTGCACCACCGCGCCCGTCAGCTGCCGGTTTTCAATTTGCCAGTCGTTACAGCGATAAAAGTCAAAGCCGAGGCGAGCGGCAATGCGGGCGGCAAAAAATTTGAAGCCGCCGGAGACAAGCCCGCACGACACATCGCGCGAAACCAGTGTCGCCACGAGAGTCTCAGCCGCCGGCATCAGTGTAATGCCGGTATCATAAAATTTCTGTAAAGCACTTTCACGCAGTCCGGCCAACATGGCGACACGTTCTTTCAGAGCAGATTCAAAATCAATTTCGCCGTGCATGGCTTGATGCGTGATGGCGGCAATCGCGTCACTTTTGCCGCTCAGACGCGCCAATTCATCCAAACACTCCTGCTCAATAATGGTCGATTCCAAATCGGCAATGAGCATTTGCTTTTGGCGTCCCTCGGCCGGGACGATATTGATGTCCACCGGCGTGTCCTCAAGTATTTTTCTTATGGCCTCAATGTCGATCGTGGATATATCGGCCACGGCATATTCAACCGCCTCACCCCCCCCTAATATGGTTGGTTCGGATAGCTTATCGCTCAATCTATTGAGCAGCGCGTCATTCAGTGTATGACTGTTTGGTGCCGCCGTGAGAACCAGAAACTCTTTCGTCATCCTTGCGAACCCATTAAAACAATTCTATGGCGCATAAATTAGCCCCACTTCTTATTGCAGGCCCGACAGCTTGCGGCAAGTCAGCTTTGGCACTGACACTGGCCGAGCATTTTGACGGCGTTATTATTAACGCCGATTCGATGCAGGTTTATGATGTTTTGCAGGTGCTTACCGCGCGACCGGACAAGCAAGACCTTAAGCGCGTGCCACACCGGCTGTATGGCCATATTGCGCCTGACGCGCCCTATAGCGTCGGGCATTGGCAGGGTGAGGCGCACGAGGAAATTATCAAAGCGCGAGCCGAAGGCAAATTGCCGATTGTGGTCGGCGGCACGGGGTTATACTTTACGCGCCTCACGACTGGCTTGGTTAATGTGCCGGAGATTGCCGATGAGATTCGCGCGGGCTTGCGCCGCCGCCTAGATGCAGAAGGCAGTGAAGCCCTCCATAAAGAATTGGCCGAACACGACCCACTCTTGGCGGCGCGTCTACCGGTGAGCGACAGCCAACGTATTTTACGCGGGCTGGAAGTGGTGCAGGCGACCAGACGTCGCCTATCGCAATGGCAGGCAGAAAAGTCCGCCGCGCCGCTTGCCGATTGGCGCGGTATGGTGTTGATGCCGGACAGGCAATGGCTCTATGCGCGGTGCAATGCGCGCTTTGAGACAATGCTGCGCGATGGGGCGTTGGCTGAGGTCAAAGCTCTGGCGGCACTCAATTTGTCGCCCAGCCAACCGGTGATGAAAGCGTTTGGCGTGGCGGAACTGGCGGCGCATCTGGCTGGCAACTGCACATTGGAAGAAGCCACCGCCCGCGCGCAACAGGGCACGCGGCGTTACGCCAAACGACAAATGACATGGTATCGCAATCAAATGGCGGATTGGTGGATGGTATCAGGGAAAGATTATATCAATAATATAGATAAAATCTTTTCATTTGTTTCAAAATAAGGATTGACATTGAAATTTGTTCAACTATTTTGCGTTCATTGAATGGAGAAAATGCCATGTCGGAGCAAATGAGTGGTGCAGAAATTGTTTTGCAGGCGTTGCAAGACCAAGGGGTTAAGCATATTTTCGGCTATCCCGGTGGTGCGGTATTGCCGATTTATGATGCCTTATTCCAGCAGGAAGAGCTGCATCATATTTTGGTGCGCCATGAGCAGGGCGCGACTCATGCCGCCGAAGGCTATGCGCGTTCAACCGGCAAATGTGGCGTGGTGCTTGTGACTTCCGGCCCCGGTGCCACCAATTCTGTCACTGGCCTCACCGACGCGCTGATGGACTCGATTCCGATGGTCTGCATAACCGGTCAGGTGCCGACGCATTTGATTGGCAGCGATGCTTTTCAAGAGGCTGATACGGTCGGCATTACGCGCTCGTGTACCAAGCATAATTATCTGGTTAAATCGGTTGATGATTTGGCGCGCATCATGCATGAGGCGTTTCATGTTGCCACCCATGGTCGCCCCGGCCCGGTCGTTGTTGATATTCCCAAAGACATTCAATTTGCCGAGGGGCGTTATATTAGGCCTAGCGCGGTGCGTCATAAAACCTATCAACCGCAGGTGAAGGGAGATATGGCGGCGATAAATGCGGCGATAGATTTGATGGAAAAGGCCAAAAGGCCAATTTTTTATACGGGTGGCGGGATTATCAATTCCGGCTTGCAGGCCAGTCAATTATTGCGTGAATTGGTGCGGCTGACCGGTTTTCCGATTACCTCCACGCTGATGGGGCTGGGCAGCTATCCGGCTTCTGACAAGCAATGGCTTGGCATGTTGGGTATGCATGGCACGTATGAGGCCAATCTGGCCATGCATGGTTGCGATGTGATGATTAACATTGGGGCGCGTTTTGACGACCGCATTACCGGCCGGTTGGATGCTTTTTCGCCGAATTCGGAAAAAATTCATATTGATATTGACCCGTCCTCGATTAACAAAAACATTATGGTGGATGTGCCGATTGTCGGCGATTGTGCGCATGTATTGGAAGATTTGCTGCGGGTTTGGAAATCGCGCGCTTGTAAGCCTGAGCAAAAAGCACTTGACGGCTGGTGGGCTGAAATTGACGGCTGGCGCAAGCGAGATTGCTTTGCCTATAAAACCGATGACAAAATTATTAAACCGCAATATGCGGTGGAGCGGCTCTATGCGCTGACCAAAGGTGCCAATACTTTCATCACGACGGAAGTCGGACAGCATCAAATGTGGGCGGCGCAGTATTATCATTTTGAAGAGCCGCATCACTGGATGACGTCCGGCGGGTTGGGGACGATGGGGTATGGTATTCCGGCTGCGGTGGGTGTGCAGGTGGCGCATCCGGATGCTTTGGTGATTGATATTGCGGGCGAAGCCTCGGTGTTGATGACCATGCAGGAAATGTCCACTGCGGTGCAGCATCGCCTGCCGATTAAGATATTTATTTTGAACAATGAATATATGGGCATGGTGCGCCAATGGCAGGAATTGCTACATGGCGGGCGCTATTCCAGCTCTTATTCGGAGGCATTGCCGGATTTCGTCAAGCTGGCCGAGGCTTATGGGGCGACCGGTATTCGCGCCAAAGTGCCGGACGAATTGGATGCGGCCATCAAGCAAATGCTCAAAGTGCCGGGGCCGGTTATTTTCGACTGCGTGGTGTCAAAAGAAGAGAAATGCTTTCCGATGATAGCGTCCGGCGCAGCCCATAATGAAATGCTGATGGCCGATGATGTCGGAATGGAAGTTGACGTTTCCGATGCTGGCAAAGCAATGGTCTAGCAAGCTCGCCCGAGCTGCGTTATAGAAGCGGTATGCAGGAAAAAGATACACACACAATTTCAGTGCTGGTTGATAATGAGGCTGGTGTGTTGGGGCGCGTTATCGGCCTGTTTTCGGCACGCGGTTATAATATCGACAGCTTGACCGTGGCTGAAGTCAATGCGAACGAGCAAACGTCGCGTATCACCATTGTGACGCGCGGCACGCCGATGGTGATTGAGCAAATCAAGGCGCAATTAGGGCGTTTGGTGCCGGTGCATCGGGTGGTTGACCTGACGGTGGAGGCCGAAAGTGTTGAACGCGAATTGGCCTTGGTTAAAGTGGCGAGCAAGGGCGAGCTACGGGTTGAGGCACTGCGTTTGTCAGAAGCCTTCCGCGCCCGCGTGGTGGATGCAACGCCAGAAAGTTTCGTGTTTGAACTTACTGGCAATACCGAGAAAATTGACGCGTTTATAGCCCTTATGCAACCTCTGGGCTTGTGCGAAGTCTCACGCACAGGTGTGGCGGCGATTGTGCGCGGGCCGGACGCTATGTAACAAAGGAGCAAGCAAATGGAAATGCTGTATGAAAAAGATGCCGATGTGAACCTGATTAAATCGAAAAAGCTGGCTGTTATCGGCTATGGCAGTCAGGGGCATGCGCATGCGTTGAACTTGCGCGATAGCGGTGTGACTGAAATATGTGTGGGCCTGCGCGATGGTTCGGCTTCGGTTGCCAAAGCAAAAGCTGAAGGGATTGCGGTTAAACCAATCGCCGATGCGGCGGCATGGGCCGATGTGGTGATGGTTTTAGCACCGGATGAATTACAAAAAGATATTTACAATGAACATATCGGCCCCAATCTGCGCGACGGGACGACGTTGATGTTTGCCCATGGCCTGTCGATTCATTTCGGTCTTATCAAAGCGCGTACTGATATTGATGTGTCGATGGTGGCGCCGAAAGGCCCCGGTCATACGGTGCGTGGTGAATATCTGAAAGGGGGCGGGGTGCCGTGATTGGTTGCGGTGGGGCAGGATGCCTCAGGCACGGCGCGGGCGCTGGCTTTGTCTTATGCTTGTGGTGTGGGTGGCGGTCGTTCCGGCATTATAGAGACCACTTTCCGCGATGAATGCGAAACCGATTTATTTGGCGAGCAGGCCGTGCTGTGCGGCGGGGTGGTTGAATTGGTTAAAGCCGGTTACGAAACCCTGACCGAAGCCGGCTACCCGCCGGAAATGGCCTATTTTGAGTGTCTGCACGAGGTTAAGCTGATTGTTGATTTGATGTATGAAGGCGGCATTGCTAATATGAATTATTCGATTTCCAACACGGCGGAGTTTGGTGAATATGTCTCCGGCCCGCGCATTGTGACGGATGAAACCAAGGCCGAGATGAAACGCATTTTGGACGACATTCAAAGCGGTAAATTTACCGATCGCTGGATGCAGGGCGGAC
>CAYQFO010000101.1:0-5722 GCA_964416815.1 uncultured Rhodobiaceae bacterium
CTGCCGCAGAAACAACAAGAATCGCACCATCCATTTGGGCGGCCCCTGTGATCATGTTCTTGATAAAATCGGCGTGGCCAGGACAGTCAATGTGGGCGTAATGGCGCTTTTCACTTTCGTACTCGACGTGGGATACCGCAATCGTGACAGTTTTGGTTTCGTCGCGAACGGTTCCACCCTTGGCAATATCCGCATAGCTCTTTACCTGAGCCATGTCCTGCTCGGCCTGTACTGCCAGGATAGCACCGGTCAGAGTAGTCTTACCATGGTCGATATGGCCAATCGTACCGACGTTGACGTGGGGTTTGTTTCTTTCGAAATTGTCCTTTGCCATGAATCGTTCCTCATTATTTACTGTCTATATTTACTCTTTACTGTGTATTCTCTTCGCGAGTTGCCCGCCTTGGCGAGACAATCTTTCTCATAAGACGTTCTTCGAAAACCTGTTTAATAACGACTGAAACAGCCAGAGCCACAAGAAACAAAACCATGCCGATCGAGCACCCATTAAAAGCTGCTGATCGGATTCGAACCGATGACCTCGTCCTTACCAAGGACGTGCTCTACCAACTGAGCTACAGCAGCCGCTATTGCCGGTATGGCCGTCCCCCTTGTCCGCTTGCCGTTCTCGTCCCCCAATCCAATCAACCCAATCCAAGTACCACCCTCTGTTCGAGTGGCTGTCCAACTAGTACCTCTAGTGCCTCAAAATTTATAGACGTCGTTTCTTGCTTGTTCGTTTTACACGTTCTGGGACACTCGCAATGTCACCGTTGGTTTTTAAGGATATTCGCATAGGTCGGTATCAGAGCGGGTGAAGGGAATCGAACCCTCGTCTTCAGCTTGGAAGGCTGTGGCTCTACCATTGAGCTACATCCGCCGACCGGCCAACAACTCCGTTACTCTTCACGCCTCAATTCCCCCAAACACCACTCACCTTGGTGGAGGGAGTTGGATTTGAACCAACGTAGGCATAGCCAACGGGTTTACAGCCCGTCCCCTTTAACCACTCGGGCATCCCTCCGCCCTAAGAGCAACACCCGACCCTTGCCGGAGTGCAGAGGCCAGACAAGCACAAAAGACCCGCTCGCCAAAAATTTTCTTAGAAAATAATCCGCGACAGGAAATTGCACAAGTTTGTGGATAGCCTTATAAGCCTTAACATGTCCAAACGCAAGCCCAAGCAAGTTCGATTTCAACGAAAAAATGCCGCCGCCGATGCGCCCGTGCTGCTCTATGGATTCCACACCGTAAAAGCGGCCTTGAACAATGGTCAGCGTCAACTGATTCAGCTTTTCGCAACACAGAATGCGGCCAATCAATTAGCCGATATTATTACTGCCCGCGCCGCCGCGCTCCACATCTGCACGCCGCAAGAACTGGCGGCGAAATTGCCCGATGATGCGGTGCATCAGGGGCTGGTGCTGGAAACCAAACCGCTAAAACAACCGACGCTGGAAGAGATATGCGCCAAGGCTGGGTTGCTGGTTGTGCTTGATCAGCTCAGCGACCCGCGCAATGTCGGCGCGATTTTACGCACCGCCGCCGTTTTCGGCATCGGTGGGCTTCTTATGACGCGCCATAACAGCCCGCCTGCCGGCGGCGCGCTGGCCAAAACCGCCTCCGGCGCATTGGAAATTGTACCGCTTATTGAAGTTGCCAATCTGGCGCGGGCGGTGGCGCAAATAAAACAGGCGGGCTATCTGATTGTCGGGCTAGATGAGGCCGGTGACACGCCGATTGAAGCCGTACCACGCCATCGGCAACCTCTGGCCTGCGTGATGGGCGCAGAAGGTAAAGGCCTCCGCCGCCTGACGCGGGAAAATTGCGATATGCTGGTACGCCTGCCAGTGGCGCAAACAAATGACGGTGCGGTTTTTGCAACGCTGAATGTTGCCACGGCCTCTGCCATCGCTCTATATGCACTCAAATAGCGAAGCGGTCGTGCGACATAAAGGGCGAAGCGGTCGTGCGAACATATCGTCGTCCAGCGTCATTGCGCTATAGCTTATTGTGCGACCCGTCGCATAGGGGTGCGTGCGCTGTTGCCTTGCAGCCGCAGAAAAATACATCGCCGTCTTTTTCGGCGGTGAATTTCATCGGTTTAAAGTCGGTATCCTTGTGCGTTCCGTCGCAATAGGGCTGACGGGTTGAGCGGCCACACGAACACCAAAAATAGGTCTTACCGGCCTCAACGGTTTGCTTATAGGAACCTTTTTGCGGACATTCTGCTTGGCTCATCATGCGCTCCTTTATTGCATATTTTCAATAATCGTGACATTGGCCATACCGCCGCCTTCGCACATGGTTTGCAGACCATATTTGCCGCCGCGGCGTTTGAGCGCATGCACCAGTGTCGCCATCAATTTAGTGCCGGAGCCACCCAGAGGATGCCCCAGCGCAATCGCGCCGCCATGCACATTCAGGCGTTCTTCATCAACGCCCAGTTCCTTGGCAAAAGCCACTGGCACCGAGCCGAAGGCTTCATTGACTTCATAAACGTCAATATCATCCACCGACAGCTCCATTTTATCAAGCGCCCGCTTGACCGCCGGAATCGGGGCTTCCAGCATAATCACCGGGTCATGCCCCAGCACCGATAAATGGGTGATTTTGGCCAGAGGCTTGAGCTTCATTTTTTTCAGACCTGCCTCATTGACAATCATCACACCCGACGCGCCATCGCAAATTTGACTTGACGACGCCGCCGTTATCACGCCGTCCTCGGCCAGTAATTTGACACCCTGAATCCCCTCAAGGCTGGCGTCAAAGCGGATACCTTCGTCGACTTTGTGCAACTCTTTGTCACCATCTTCATTGGTGACTTCAATCGGCAGAATTTCTTCCTCAAACGCACCAGCCTGCGTCGCCGCAATGGCGCGCTGATGGCTGCGATAGGCATAAGCGTCAATGTCGTCCCTTTTCAGGCCATATTTTTTGGCCACCATTTCGGCACCAGCGAACTGGCTGAATTGCACATTGGGATATTTTTTCTTCATTTCATCGCTGACATAAAAGCCGTGTCCCTCTTTATAGGGCAGGGAAATGGGCAGCCCCATTGGCACGCGGCTCATGCTTTCGACGCCTGCGGCAATGACGCAATCCATGGTGCCGGACATCACGGCCTGCGCCGCAAAATGTATTGATTGCTGGCTTGAACCGCATTGGCGGTCAACCGACGTGGCCGGAACGCTTTCGGGCAAGCGCGATGACAACACCGCACTGCGTCCGATATTGGCGGCTTGCTCACCGGCTTGGCCGACGCACCCCATAATGACGTCTTCGACCATTTCCGGCGCACAACCGCTACGGTCGAGCAATTCATTAATGACTTGTCCGGCCAAATCTGCCGGATGCCAGTCTTTTAATTTTCCGTCCCGGCGTCCACCGGCGGTGCGCACGGCGGCGACAATATATGCGTCAGGCATGTCACTCTCCCTAAATGTTGAGCAGTTTAGATGGCCGTAAGCTAGCAAGCGGCACAATAGCCGACAAGATTTTTTTTACGGCGCATTAAAATTTTGTTAAAAGCTCTTTGCATTTTGCCCGTGGTCGCCTAGCTTGGGCGCACATTATTAAAGGGAGCGTTTTCATGGAAACCCGTATCACTGAACTTTTCAACATTGAGCATCCGATTATTCAGGGTGGCATGCACCATGTTGGCTTTGCTGAAATGGCGGCCGCCGTCTCCAATGCCGGAGGCTTAGGCATTATCACCGGCCTCACGCAACGCTCGCCGGACGCGCTGGCCAAAGAGATTGCCCGTTGCCATGAGATGACCGACAAGCCGTTCGGCGTCAATCTAACCTTTCTGCCCGGCTTTGCTGACCCGGACTACCCCGGCTATATTGACGCGATTATCAAGGGCAATGTGCGGATTGTGGAAACCGCAGGGCGCAGTCCAGAGCAATATATGCCAGCGATGAAAGAAGCCGATATTACGGTTATTCATAAATGCACTTCGGTGCGCCACTCGCTGAAGGCCGAACGCATCGGCTGTGACGCGGTCAGTGTGGACGGCTTTGAATGCGGCGGGCATCCGGGCGAAGACGACATCCCGAATATGATTTTGCTCCCACGCGCCGCCGAGGAATTGAAAATTCCGTTTGTCGCTTCCGGCGGCATCGGTAATGCCAAACAGTTGGTGGCCTCGCTGGCACTGGGTGCGGACGGCATCAATATGGGCACGCGCTTTATCGCCACGGCCGAGGCGCCGGTGCATCAGAATGTGAAAGACGCGCTGGTGCAAGCCTCGGAACTCGACACGACGCTGATTATGCGCCCGCTTCGCAATACCGAGCGCGTGCTAAAAAATGAGGCCGTGGAGCGTATTTTAGAAAAAGAAAAAACACTGGGTGACGCGCTTAAAATCAATGACATTATGGATGAAGTCGCCGGGGTGTATCCGAAAATCATGACCGATGGCGAGATGGACGCTGGTGCATGGAGCTGCGGCATGGTCGCTGGCCTCATCCATGATGTGCCGAGCTGTAAGGAATTGATTGACGCCATTATGCAAGAGGCCGATACAATTATCAAATCGCGGCTATCGAAATTCGCCGCCTGATCGCACATGTTTTAATTTAATGCACACTGAAAAAACATTTTGGACATCGCTCAAAAATGGGCTGAGCGGTTTTTGGTTTCATTTTTTCATACCGCTTTTGCGCGGCATCAACACTGTTTTGGCGACGATAGCCCTGCCCTTAACCGCCATTATTGTTTCGGGAACCGCCATCATTGTCGCCGCGCTGGTGACAACCACAGTCGGTCAAGGCCTTTTGGCGGCCGGCACTATTTGGGTCGTCAGCAATTTTTTTGGGTTTGACCCCAAAGACCTCCTCAGTAAAGAAGGTGGCCTTACCCTACTGGAATTGATTTTCTAAGCCCAACCTTGCAATTTGGCGGCCGCATCGCGCACCGCTTGCGGGCCACCCAATAATTGCCGATTGGCACCAATGCGTTTGAACCAATAATGCAGCCCCAATAAATCGGTAAAGCCCATGCCGCCATGCACTTCGGTGGCTGTGCGGGCGACAAATTTGCTGGTCTCCGCCAAATGCGATTTGGCCAGATTGGCCATCAGAGCCGCTTCTTCGGGCATATTGTCTTGTGCATAAGCCGCATACCAAAGCAACGAACGACACGGCTCCAGTCGCGCCGCCATTTCGGCGCACATATGTTTGGCCGCTTGAAAAGAGCCTATCGGGCGATTGAATTGCTCGCGTTCTTTGGCATAAGCGACGGCTTTTTCGAGCATCATATCGGCGGCACCAAGACTGTCGGCCGCCAACAAAACGCGGCCTGCCTGCACCATTTGAAGGGGAGCATCACGATTGGAACCAGCCAGCACGGTGGCCTCGACCATTTTCAAATCAAGCGTTAGAACACGACGGGTTTTGTCGATTGTTGTCAGCGCGGTTTCGCCTAAACCTTTGGCAGTGCGCGCCACAATCAGTAAATCTTTGCTTGTGGTCAGCAAAAAATGCGTGGTGTTTTCATCCGCCATCACAAATGTGGCGCGTCCGCTGACTTTATTGTCGGCCAGTGTTAATCCGGCTTCTTCACGACTACCGACGGCCTCGGTTAAGCCGACACCCATCACCACATCGCCTGAGGCGATACCCCCCAACCAATCCGATTGTTGCTCTGGTGACGCGCCTTGGCTGAGACCAATCACGGCCATGCAAGCAGAAACGGTTCTGGTCATATGTGAAGGCCA
>CAYQFO010000102.1:0-5720 GCA_964416815.1 uncultured Rhodobiaceae bacterium
ACGGCCATGCAGGTGGCGTTAAACGCTGTCGGGGCGACAGCGCGTCCCAATGTTTGTTGTATCAGAGCCGCTTCCAGCAGTCCCATACCAAGCCCGCCATGGGCTTCCGGCACCAGCGTCAAATGCACGCCCAATTCCATCAGCCCATCATGCAGCGCACTTGCAAGCGCACCATCCCCATTCACATAACCGCGCACTTGTTCCAGTTCTGCGGTGCTTTCTAGATAGCGTTGCACAGAGTCTTGTAATAGTAGCTGATTTTCAGACAATCCAAAATACATGATTACGCCTTCACCTTTTGCGCTTTCGGCTCGCGCGGCAGACCAAGGCCGCGTTCGCCAATAATGTTTTTTTGAATTTGTGCCGACCCGCCGCCGATAATCAGACCCAAATCAAACATATAATGCGTTTGCCATATGCCTTGGTCGCGTAAGAACGGGCTGTCTTCATAGAGAATGCCATATTCGCCCATCACATCAATGGCCAACTCGGCCAGCCGATGGTTTAACTCGCAGCCCTGCAATTTCACCAGCAAGCCAGCCATACCGGCCGATTTTTTTCGCTCGCCGCTGTGGTCAGCCGCATACCGTTATATTTCATCGCATAGGTTTCCGCCTGCAAAGCCACCAAACGGTCACGATAGACGGCGTTTTCCATGAGCGGCACGCCATCTACCTGTTCGCGCTGCATCATCTCGGCAATCGCATTTACGCGCGCCAACGCCGCATCAGGGTCGCCCAACATGCCGCGCTCATGGGTTAGCGTGGCATTGGCCACCATCCAGCCCTCGCCGCGTTTGCCGACAATATTGCCGGTCGGCACACGGACATCGGTGAAAAACACTTCATTAAATTCGGCAAAGCCAGTCATGGTCATAAGCGGGCGCACTTCGATGCCCGGCGCATCCATCGGCAGCAATAAATAGCTGATACCTTGATGCTTGGGCGCATCCGGCTCGGTGCGCACAAGGCAAAACATCATATCGGCAAATTGCGCCGTGCTGGTCCAAATTTTCTGGCCGTTAATGACAAAATCATCGCCATCCACCACCGCCGAAGTGCGCACAGAAGCCAAATCCGACCCAGCACCCGGTTCCGAATAACCCTGACACCAAACCATTTCGCCGCGCAAAGTTGGCGCGATATATTTTTCTTTCTGTGCTTGCGTCCCCAATTCCAGCAGCGTCGGCACCAGCATATTGATACCCTGTCCGGCGATCCCGCCCGGCACTTTAGCGCGCGAAAATTCTTCGGCAATAATACGCGACTTCAACGCATCTGGTGCAGCTCCATAGCCGCCATATTCTTTCGGCAAAGTGCGCCCGGCAAATCCATGTTTGAGCAAAATTTCCTGCCAAGCCAGCCGCTTTTTACCACCGACGCTCCGGTCAGCAGATGCGGGTGCCTTATCACGGTATTTCTCAAGAAAATTTCGTACTTCAGCGCGGAACGCTTCATATTCTTCGGTAAAATTCAAATCCATCATTATCTCCCTGCCGGACTTTACAAATTTAGCACAAGCAACGCAATGGCCACACGAAGAGGGCGCGAAGAACATGTGCAAGTTTGGCTATCTTGTCGTATGCTTTTGACTGAGAGGTTTCATGATTCCATTGATTGACCGTTATTTGTTTCTTGGCTTGCTGCGTGGCTTTGTAAGCCTAACGCTGATATTGGCATGCATTAGCTGGCTTGTCCAAGCCCTTGGCTTTGCCAATGATTTACTCCCCAACGTCCAAGCACCTATCGATATCGCTTTGCTCAGCCTGCTACAATTTCCGAACGCCGTCTCGATGTGTTTATCACCCGCACTGATGATTGCGACGCTCGCTATGCTGGTGCGTATGCTACAAAATCATGAGTATTTTGCTTTGACCGCCGCCGGTTTGGGGCCAATCCGCATCATGCGACCGATATTGACGTTGGCCTTTATCGCCACCCTGATACAGGCACTTTTATCGTTTTATATATCGCCATTGGCCTCCTATCAGTTCAATCGTGCAAAATTTGAAATCCGTAACAATATCGGCACTATCCCCATTCAAGCAGGCACATTCAAAGAGGTTTTTCCCGGTATTACCGTTTTTGCCGAAGAACAAATGAGCGATGGTAGATGGCGGGATATTGTCATTCATCTGGCTAAATCGGGCGACAATCAAGTCACCTATCTGGCACGTCGTGGTCAACTCTTACAAGGTGACTCCGGCCCATATTTATTACTCAATGGCGGCGTGATTCTCGACGACACCGATGCCCGCACTCAAGTCAGCTTTAGTGAACATGCGCTCATCTTAAAGAATACCGTCAATCAGGCCAATAAGCCGTATTATCTGAACAAAAAAGATATGATGATTCATCAATTACTCAATCCACAAGCTTATGGTGTCACCCATGAACCAAGCATTGTCTCCATGCGGGTCAAGGGGTTTGAACTGCTGAGCAATCTGGCCACGCCATTTGTGCTGGCATTGATTGGCTTTATTTCTATAACCAGTGCCGGTCTTAATCGACGCGGCTATGGCAGACGTATCAGCCTCACCGTCCTCCTTGCTCTGATATTTCAAAGCGGTGTGATTTATAGTGCCAATCTGGGCGCGACAAGTGACATGACCGTATTGATTTTCATTTGGCCGACAGTGTGTTTGGCAGGCATTTTAGCGATTGCTTATTGGCGCCATCGGGCGCGGATGCCTGTTTGGAGAGCCGCCAATGCCGATACTTGACCTTTATTTGGTACGCCGCTTTATGTTGTGGTTACTGATTCTGGCCGTTGTTTTTGGCGGACTTATTTTTATGGCCGATTTTGTTGAAATGCTCCGTTTCAGCAATAAAATAGGTACTGGCGCAATCAGTGCACTCTATTATACGGGCTTGCGTTTTCCCTTTCAAATCCTTGGTTTCATGCCTTTCATATTTTTGTTCGGCACGATTTTTTGTATGCTTCGTCTGAGTGAGAGCCACGAATTAATTGCCGTGCGTGTCGCCGGCATTTCAATCTGGCGGCTGCTTGTGCCGTTTGTGGTCACCGCCGCGATGCTTGGCATACTCATTGTTATCGGGCTGACCCCGATTGGCGCCGAAGGGTTTGCACGCTTCAAAGAACTCAAACAAGCGCGTGGCGCAGCCAAACAGAAAATTACCTTATCGGATAGCGGCGTCTGGTTTCGAGACAAAACCATTGACGGACGGTTTATCCTGCAGGCACGTCAAATGAGTGACCAAGAGCAAAAAATCTTACGCGATATTCGCATTTTGAAATTTAATACGGACGGGTCTTTTGCCTATCAATTACTGGCCGAGCAGGGGCAGTTGGCGGACGGCATATGGCGACTGAAAAATGTGCAACAAATCAAGATTGATGAACCGATATTTTCGATGCCGACATTTGAATTGCCGACACGCTTGACTCGCAACACTTTTGAGCAGAATTTCCGCGACCCGCAAGCCATGAGCCTTGGACAATTGGGAGACTATATCAGGCTTGGCGAAAAGACTGGTATTGACGTGATTTCACACAAGGCAAGATATAATTCGCTGATTGCTCTTCCCTGCCTGCTTATCACCATGGTTTTGTTGGCGGCCTGTTTTTCTCTACCGACCGGACGCCTCTACAGCGCGACGCGCACCTTCGGATTTACCACGCTGACAGGCACCGGCCTGTTTTTGGGCAGTAAGTTTTTTGACCTGCTGAGCAAGCAAGGATTATTGGCACCAGTACCAGCAGCATGGGCTGCACCAGTTATCGCCATGCTGCTTGCCATCAGCCTATTATTGCAATTAGAAGATGGTTAGGCCTTAGCAGATACGAGAAAGCAGATAATGACGCATTTGACACTTGGCTCCGATATGGGCGCGCCGACCGAGGCCGATTGGCTGCAAATCGTAGAGACGGCCTTGCGGGGGCAATCGGCCGATACGCTCATTTCACGCGAAGCTGACGGGCTGATACGTCAACCGCTTTACACCGAAGCACGCAATCCGACCGCTTCTGACCCTTCCGGCCTGCCGGGTTTTGCGCCTTATATTCGCGGTACAACAGCCGTTACCAATCGCTTTCAGCCATGGCAGATTGCACAACGTGTGGTAGTCGGGCGCGACGGGTCGGACAATGAGCATATTTTGGCCGACCTTGCAGGTGGTGTCAGTGCCCTGCTGCTGGATGCCGGAAACACCACGCTGACCAAAAAGAAATTAGACAAATTATTGCATGGCGTCGATTTGGATATCGCACCCTTGGCACTGGCGACCAGTGCCTCAATGCACAATGTCGAAGCTCTTTTGGCTTTTCTGGATGAGCGCAAAGTTGTTGGCGATGCCGTCGGCTTTTTAAACCTTGACCCGCAAGCCACCCGTCTGCACACGGCAGAGAATGATTTTGATATGGCCGCGCTTTTGAAAACCACTGCCGCACACCCCGGCCTGCGCCTGCTCACCGCTGCCGGAACAATATGGCACAGCGAAGGTGCCGGAACAGCGCAGGAATTGGGCTGGACATTGGCCGGATTGGTGCAGCATTTACGCGATGGTGAAACTGCCGGAGCGACACCGAAACAAGCCTTGCCGCGCATGACGATGACACTGGCCGCCGAGACCGATTTTTTCGTGACCTTGAGTAAAATCCGCGCCGCGCGTCTGCTCTATGCCAATATCGCCGAAGCCGTCGGCGTCATTGATGCACAAGATTGCGTGCCGCAAATCCATACTGAGACAAGCCTACGTGCCTTTTCCAGCATTGACCCATGGGTCAATATCGTGCGCGCCACGCTCGCCGCCATGGGTGCCGCGCTTGCTGGTGTTGATTGGTTGACCGTCGCCCCCTGCTCGGCAAGCAGTGCCGGAGACAATACGCTCACCCGACGCATTGCCCGCAACACGCAAGTTATTTTGCAAGAAGAAAGCCATATCGGCCATGTGGTCGATGCGGCCGGCGGCAGTTGGTATGTCGAACAACTGACGCGCGATTTGGCCGTAGCAGGCTGGGGCGAATTTCAGAAAATCGAAGCCGCAGGCGGGTTGGCCAAAGTGCTGGACGGGCAAATGCTACATGACGCGCTGGCCGCCGCCCGCGAGGCCATGCAAACCGATGTCAACCATGGTGCGCTGCCGCTTATTGGCGTCAGCGAATTTCCCAATCTGGAAGAAGCCCCGCTACCCGCCGGTGACGACTCCAAATTTTTTGAAGGCTTTCGCCTTGCCGCGCCGTTTGAAAAACTGCGTCGGGCAGCGCAAAAAGCCAAACCAAAAGTCTTCCAAGCCTGCATTGGCGATAGGGCTGCCTTCATGCCGCGCAGCAATTTCGCCAGCAATCTTTATGCCGCAGGCGGTCTTCACACCATTGCGGGGGACGGCGGCACAGATATGGCGGCCATTGCGGCCGCCTTCAAAAAATCCACAGCCAAAATCGCCGTGATTTGCGGCAGCGACGCCGATTATGAAACCCATGCCGCCCCACTGGCCGACACCCTACGCAAAGCAGGCGTGACGCATCTGGCACTGGCAGGCAAACCCCGCCCGATAAAAAACATTGACGCCTATTGTTTTGTCGGTGGCCCGACACTGGAATTTCTGAATAATGTGCATGGCGCATTAGGGTTGGAGGAGCATAAATGAATAAATTGCCCGATTTCTCCGCACTTGACCTGAAGCTGACAGGCACGGCCGCTAAAACCAACTGGGAAAATGCTGCCGGTGATGCGCAAAACCAAAATGACGGCACACATC
>CAYQFO010000103.1:0-5691 GCA_964416815.1 uncultured Rhodobiaceae bacterium
CAGCCGACCTCATTCGGCAATTACTGGGTCATGCTGGTTGGTTGGCGCTGCCGCCTTTATTGGTTCACGGCTGGCGACGATTTCGCCATGTTGCCCCTCCGGCGACAAATTTGCAGCTTGCGGCCGGAATTTCAGCACCCTTGCTGGCGGCGATTGGGTTGGCTTTGAGCGACCGTGCCGCAAGGCCGGGACACCCCTTTTCGGGCGGCGCACTGGGGCAGATTGCCGCCGACGGGATTGACGCCGTGGCGGCCTTGGCCGGGCTGTATCTTTCACGATTGGTGGAAATTATCCTGGCGACAAATTTCATATTATTGGGGCTGCTGGTGATGCTGTTTGCTGCCGGTGGGGTGCGTCCGGCGGTTAATCTTGTGCGGCAAGGCGCACTTCATACGCCGTTCATGATTGCCCGCTTGAAAAATTATACGCGGCATTTTGCCGCCTGGTCGGCGCGTCTGAAACATATTGTGCCAGTGCTTTCAAAAAACATGCCGCCGGAAAATCAGCCTGATGCACGGCGTTTGGCCACAAAGCCGAAACCGCAAACGCGGCGGCAGCAGCTGCGCCCAAATACGGGCGGCGCCGGGGCTTCCCACCGGGGCGCGGTCGGGGCTGGGTTTGAATCAGGTCAAAAATTCACCCTCCCCCCCCTGCGCTTGCTTTCCGAAGCCAAGCCGCCGGGGAGAACCGATGTGCATAGCAAGGATATGCTGGAAGCCAATGCGCGCATGTTGGAAACGGTCTTGGCCGATTTCGGCATTAAGGGAGCGATTACCAAAGTGCGTCCCGGTCCGGTCGTCACATTATATGAGTTGGAACCGGCCGCCGGTGTGCGGGCATCGCGTGTGGTTGGTTTGGCTGATGATATTGCCCGTTCCATGAGTGCGGTCAGTGCCCGTGTTGCGCCGGTTCCCGGCGTCAATGCGATTGGTATTGAACTGCCGAACCAAACCCGCGAAATGGTTGTCTTGCACGAACTTTTGTCGAGCGGCGATTTCAAGACTGACAAAACATCGAATGACGGACACAAATTGATATTGGCATTGGGCAAAGATATTGCTGGTGCGCCAGTGATTGTGGACCTCGCCAAAATGCCGCATTTATTGGTTGCCGGAACCACCGGTTCGGGCAAATCGGTCGGCATCAACACCATGCTTTTGTCATTGCTCTACCGGCTGACGCCGGATCAGTGTCGGCTCATTCTGGTTGACCCGAAAATGTTGGAATTGTCTGTTTATGACGGTATTCCGCATTTATTGACCCCGGTTGTTACCGAGCCGAAAAAAGCTGTCGTGGCGCTGAAATGGGTGGTGCAGGAAATGGAAAACCGCTATCGCAAAATGTCAAAAATCGGTGTGCGCAACATTGACGGCTATAATGAACGCATGGCCGAAGCCAAGCGCAAAGGCGAAACCTTGTCGCGGCGTGTGCAAACCGGCTTTAACCCTGATAGCGGCGAGCCGCAATTTGAAGACGAACAAATTGAACTAGAAATTTTGCCCTTTATTGTTGTGGTTATTGATGAAATGGCTGATTTGATGATGGTGGCGGGCAAGGATATTGAAGTGGCGGTGCAACGTCTGGCGCAAATGGCGCGTGCTGCCGGTGTGCATTTGATTACGGCGACCCAACGCCCCTCGGTGGATGTGATTACCGGCACAATTAAGGCCAATTTTCCAAGCCGTGTTTCTTTTCAAGTGACGTCCAAAATAGACAGCCGCACCGTTTTGGGTGAGCAGGGGGGGGAACAATTATTGGGACAGGGCGATATGTTGTTTATGGCTGGTGCCGGACGTTTGCTGCGTGTGCATGGGCCGTTTGTCTCGGATGAGGAGGTTGAAAAAGTGGTTGCTTTTTTGAAACAGCAAGCCGCCCCCGTCTACATTGAGCAAGTGACACAAGAGCCCGAAGAACCGACGCCGGATATGGGTGGCGCGGGCGACAGCTTGTACGACCAAGCGGTGGCGATTGTCACTGGTGATGGGCGTGCCTCAACCAGCTATCTTCAACGCCGTCTGCAAATCGGTTATAATCGGGCGGCACGGTTGATTGAACAAATGCAAGCACAAGGCGTGGTCAGCGCCCCCAATCATGCCGGCAAGCGCGAAATTTTGGTCGGAGACCATTAGCCCATGCGCCAGAACTTATTTTTTGTGGGCCTGCTTGTTGTTTTGTTTTTTATGCCGATGCATCCGGCTTATGCAGATGGTCCAACGCTGGCGCGATTAAAACAAATATTGGCCGATTTGCCGCCATTGTCGGGTCGGTTTCTCCAATTTGACCCTCAAATCGGCGTTCAAGGCGGGGTGCTGACTGGCAGGTTTTATCTTGATTTGCCGCAGCGGGCGAAATTCATCTATGACGCCCCAGCCAGCAGCGTGATAACACTGCGCGGCAATTGGTTGAGCGTGCAGGAAGCCCCGGGGGGCGAAGCCAATAATTTTCCGGTAGGTAGCTCGCCTCTGGCCTTGCTGCGCGACGGGGTGCGCGGCCTGACGCACGAGCATATTGCTGTTATGCGCGACGGCGACGGCGAAATTGAAATTGACTTGAGCGACCCGACTGGCGAGACGCCGGGGCGGTTGGCCTTGCAGTTTGCCTTACCAGCGTGGCAGCTTTTGGGGTGGCGTGCCACGGATGTGCAAAATAATGTCACGCAAGTAACGTTGAGCGATTATAAAACGCACAAAAGTCTGCCCAAGGCACTGTTTTTTGTTCAAGAAGACGAACCCAATGAGTGACGTTGAGCATCCGGACGCGCCGCCCGATGCAGCAGATTTGCTGGCGTTGGAAGCTGAAATTCCGGTATTGTCGGGTGTGCGCGCTTTTGTTGATGGGGCCAAACGGGCGCGTTGGTTTGCGGCATTGGGCGAACCACATAGTCGGCAAGTCACATTGATTGCGCGTGCCTATCTTGACGCGCTGGGCTATCCCCACGCCGATGCCGTATCGGTGCTGAACTGGGACGATGCCCTTGCCGCCGCCGCCAGCCTCGACCTCAATACGGAAGGGTGGGAAGCCGAAGAGCAGTTGCGTGCCGGGCTGACCGAGCAGGCATTGACCGGCATTAGTCAAGAAGGCATGGGGGTTATGTTGGCGTATTTGTCTGCCGCGCTGGTGCCGGTGCTGGCCGAATTGGCCGAAGAGGCGGCCTATATGGCCGATGCGCCTGAAAATCTTGTCGATTTAATGGTTGGTGCGGGTCAGCAGGCAGCTTTCGGGGCGGCTTGGGTGCTGGCGGCGGCGGCGGTTGAGGCGGCGCACAATGACAATATGGAATTGGATTTGGGCGCATCAGCGCATCCGCTTTTGCTCAAATATCGCTTGTTTGAAGCAGGCCATTGGCCACTTGCTCTGGCTGGCCGCACATTGAATTTGTTCTAAACAAAGGGGGCGTCTATGCGCATTGTGTCGTGGAATATCAATTCGGTGCGCCTGCGGGCGCCACTGGTCGAAAAACTGGTCACGCAAATCAAGCCGGATGTGCTTTGCTTGCAAGAAACCAAATGCCCGAATGACCATTTCCCCGAAACAGTCATGCGCAAGCTGGGTTTTAAGCATATGGTGGTGAATGGTATAAGCGGCTATCACGGCGTTGCCACATTGTCGCGTCTACCGATTGTCAAAAGCGACATTGTCAATTATTGCGGCAAGCAGGATGGTCGCCATATTGAAACGGTTTTTACGACCAAGCTCGGGCCAGTCGCCATCCATAATTTTTATGTGCCGGCCGGAGGTGATGAGCCAGACCCCACCATCAATGAGAAATTTGCCCATAAGCTTAATTTTTTGGCAGAAATGACCAAACGTTTCAAAGCGCAGGCGAAAAAGAATAAAACAATGGCGGCCATCTTGCTTGGCGATTTGAATATCGCGCCGGGCGCGCAAGATGTTTGGTCGTCAAAGCAATTACAAAATGTCGTCAGCCATACGCCGATTGAAATTGCGGCATTGGGCAAATTGCAAAAAACATTGAATTGGAATGATGTGGCGCGCATGTTTGTGCCACCGGAAGAAAAACTTTACAGCTGGTGGAGCTATCGCGCCCGCGATTGGCAAGCCAGTGACCGCGGGCGGCGGCTCGACCATATTTGGGTGACACCAACCCTCAGCGACCGTGTTGACCATTATCAAGTCTTGCGCGAGGGGCGCGGCTGGGTGCGGCCATCCGACCATGCGCCGGTTTTTATCGACCTAAAAATTGATTGAGTTCTCTTGCCAACAGCCCTAAATGGCGTCACATTCTTTGCATGGATTTTCCCGTAGTCATTGATGATAAGCGGTTTGGCGATTTGTGTGCCGAAGTCGTTGCTTTGGCGGATGAAATAGAAGCCACCCGCCAATTACCGAAAGAGCTGGCACGGGCATTGGCCGATTACGGCTTGATGACAATGTTTGTGCCGCACAAAATCGGTGGCGGCGAATGGGATGCCCCAAAAGGCATGGCGCATTTGCAAAAGCTGGCCGAAGCCGATGCGGCCAGCGCGTGGGTGTGCATGATAGGGTCCACTGCGGCATTGGGGGCGGCCTATATTGACCCAGCTATTTCTGCCGATATGTTTGCTGCGTCCGGTCGCATCACTTGCGGCATATTCGCGCCCAATGGTCGCGCGGTTAGAGAGGGGGATGATTTTGTCGCCAACGGGCGTTGGGCATGGGCTTCTGGTTCGGCCAATGCCGATTATATCGGCCTTGGGTGCATGATTTTGGAGCGTGCTGATGACAAGCCCGACGCATCCCAAACCCGCTTGTTGATGGCCCCCCGCGAAGCGGTTGTTTTTCATGATACATGGCACACAATCGGCCTGTGCGGCAGCAGTTCCGGCGACGTTGAATTGCGCGATGCGCGTATTCCGGTCGCCCATAGCTATGGCATTTCAGAAACGCCATGGGCAGAAGGGCCGCTTTATCGTTTGCCTTATTTCGGCTTTTTGGCGGTCGGCATTGGCGCGGTGGCCTTGGGCAATGCGCGTGCTGCGATTGATGATTTTAAGCTGCTGGCAATGGCCAAGAAGTCCAGTGGGTCAAGCCGGGGGCTGAATGAAATGGGTCGTATTCAAAACGGGCTGGCATGCGCCGAAGCTGACTGGGGTGCGGCACATGCTTTTTATTGGACGACACTCAATGCGTTGTGGCAGGAAATGCTGTCCGGCGGTGCGTTGACGGTTGGAAAAAAGGCTGATTTGCGACTGGTTTGCACCCATGCTGTGCGCCAATGCGCCAATGTGATACGCGGTGTGCATGATATGGCGGGCGGCACATCGGTCTATCGAACCAGCACCATTCAGCGTCGCTTGCGCGACGCCGAAACCATGACGCAGCACATCATGACGGGCCCGGCCACCTATGAAATGATTGGCCGCGTCATGTTGGGTGGTCACCATGACGGCATGATGCTGTAAACGATGGCTTTGGACGAGACAAAATTTGAAACATTGCAGATTGAGCGTCATGTCGATTTGGCGCGCGGTAATGTCGCCACCATTCGTATTTGTCGCCCTGCAGCATTCAATGCGGTGAATGAAGCCATGCATTGTGAATTGGCACGGGTGTTTCGTTTGGCTGCCAATGATAGGGCTGATGTGTTGGTTCTCACTGGCACGGATGCGGCCTTTTGCGCTGGCGGCGATATTGATTGGTTCCAGCAAATGATTGATGACCCGAGCGAATTTGCCGCCATCGGCAATGATG
>CAYQFO010000104.1:0-5652 GCA_964416815.1 uncultured Rhodobiaceae bacterium
AGGTTGACTTGACCATTCCCTGTTCAAAACAGGCCTGCCCGATGCTCGCCGCCTGTTGGTCACCGGCCACGCCGCATATCGGCAAGGCAACCCCCAATGCAGCCGCATCGCTGGTGCCGTAATCGGCGGCACACTCTTTTACCTCGGGCAAAATAGCGGCAGGGATATTAAACAGTGCCAACAATTCATCATCCCATTGATGGTCATGGATATTGAACACGCTGGTGCGCGCCGCATTGGTGACATCGGTGGCATGTACTGTGCCATTGGTTAATTGCCAAATCAGCCAGCAGTCAATCGTGCCAAAGGCCAACTCACCGGCCTCAGCGCGCGCACGCGCACCAGCCACATTATCCAACAACCAAGCGATTTTGCTCGCCGAAAAATACGGGTCAAGCAACAGACCGGTTTTTTCCTGTATTTGTTTTTCGTGACCTTCACCGCGCCATTTTTCGCACATATCTGCGGTGCGTCTGTCTTGCCAGACAATCGCATTGGCAATCGGGCGGCCTGTCGCACGTTCCCAAATGACCACTGTTTCGCGTTGATTGGTGATGCCAATGGCGGCAAAATTTTCGGCGCGCGCGGCGGCAATCACCTCGTGGCAGACGGCTTGCGTGGTCTGCCAGATTTCGGTTGCGTCATGCTCAACCCATCCGTCTTCAGGAAAAATCTGCCGAAATTCTTGCTGCGCCACATGGCGCACCGCGCCGGATTTATCAAACGCCAAGGCGCGTGAGGAGGTCGTGCCTTGGTCAATCGCCAAAATATATTTATCAATATCTTTATCTGGCATTTTCTTTCTCTATTGTATGCTACAAGCGACCTTATCGCGCCTGAGTGAAACTGGCGAGAGTTGATGGAGCATTTTTTGGACAAGTCCCCACCCAAGAAGCTGGCCTTTATTGCCAGCCCGACCGAAGCGGGCGAAGCTGCCCTAAACCAACTCACCGCCCGCTATGGCCAAGCCGATATGGCCGAGGCGGAGGTTATTATCGCCTTGGGCGGCGACGGGCTGATGCTGCAAAGCCTGCACACCAATATGCAAAACGACACACCGATTTTCGGGATGCAGTGCGGCTCGGTCGGGTTTTTGATGAACCGCTATGACGAAGAAAACCTACCACAGCGCATTGGTGACGCGCGCTTGTCTGTCGTCCACCCATTGAAAATGACGGCACGTGATGCAGACGCCAAAATACACGAAGCACTGGCCATTAACGAAGTGTCGCTCTTGCGCCAAACCGCGCAAGCCGCCAAGCTCGAAATCTCGGTTGATGGGCGTGTGCGTATGGATGAACTGATATGCGATGGCGTATTGGTGGCCACACCGGCCGGTAGCACGGCCTATAATCTGTCGGCGCATGGACCGATTTTACCACTGGATGCCTCATTGCTGGCATTGACGCCCATCTCCGCCTTTCGTCCGCGACGTTGGCGGGGGGCTTTGCTGCCCGAACGCGCCGAAGTTGCAATTGATGCAAAGGAAGTTGACAAGCGACCCATCAGCGCAGTCGCAGACCACACCGAGTTTCGCAACATTACGCATGTCACAATTAAACAGGACAAAAGCCGCAAGCTGACCATGTTGTTTGACAGCGACCATAGCCTTGATGAGCGCATCCTCACCGAGCAGTTTAACCACTGATGACATGATTAGAGGCCGCGCGTAACATCCTCGCGCGGGTCGCCATATCCGGCATTGGGCTGGATACGCAAATAGGTTTTCTCGCCGTCCTGCTCCAGAAACGGTTGCACTGTCACCACATTGCCGCATTTGGCCAGCGCATCATCCACCGAGGCGCGCTCGGCCAGCATTTGCAAATTCATCCGTGTCGGAAAAATCACCGTGCGTTTGCCTGCATCGGCATCGGCCATCGCCTGCCCGGCCCCAATCCATACACTGTCAACACTTTCGCTGCCGTCATGCACACCCAGATGGTCTTGCGGCGCACGGCACAAATAAAAATGCGTGTCAAAACGTTTTTTCATCATATCCGGCGTTATCCAATGAGCAAAATGGCCGAGCGCATCAACGGCAAAATCCAACCCGGCCTCTTTGGCAAAAGCCGGCATGGTCGCATCACGATTGTTGAAGCGGTCACGCCAGCTTTGCAGTTGCGACAAGCGGGCAGCGGAAATAAAATCGCTGCCGCCTTTCTCACGCGCCAGCAAAATGCCGCATTCCTCAAAAGCTTCACGAATGGCACCGATACGAAAAGCCAATGCATCGTCGGCCAAGCCTTCCGCATTCGGGCAGTGGGCGCGTAACCCCTTATCAAAATCAGCCTCATCCACCTTACCGCCGGGAAACACCAAGGCACCGGAGGCAAAATCAATTTCATGGTGACGCACCACCATAAACACTTCTAGACCGTCTGGTGTATCGCGCACAATCAGCACGGTCGCCGCGGCGATAAGCCCGTCCGATATATTGTCTGACATTACACCCTCCCTATTCAGACGGTAAGCTTAATACGCGCACCGATAAAAGCAAGCAGACCGCAGATCATCGTATAAGCAAGACAAGCGGCGGCAATGCTATAAAAAGAAACACCGCCGTCAATCACCAGCCCGAACACAACCGGTGCGGCGGCAGTCGCGAAAATGGTGAAAGACATATTCAGCGAGCGAATCGCACCAAGATTTTTAACCCCGAACAATTCCGGCCATAAGCTACCACTCAAAGGCACTGCCGTGCCGACATTGGCACCAATCAAACCAAGATAAATAAACGGTGCCAATTCTCCGAAAATATCCGACGGCAATAAAAGCGAAACGAAAGCCAGCGCAAGAGGCACTGCCGAAATCGGCATCAGCCGCAAAGCCGTAAACCTATCAATCAAAACCCCCATGCCCAACGATATAAAAATTTTGACACCAGCATAAAGACCGAAAGCACCAGCCAGTGCCGCAAGCGGCCAAGCATAGGCCTCGGCCAATAAAACCTGATGAAAAAACATGCCGGTCAGCAAAAAAGGCGCGGCGGTGTAAAGCGGCAGTATCAAATAAAAACGCGGGTCGCGGAGAACTTCGGCGCGCCCGGCAGCGGGGACTTCGTCTGCGGTGCTGTACGTCGGCAAAGACTGCTTTGGTTCAAAGCCCGCCATGCGAATTTGCAAAGGCAGAGCAAACAGTAAAATGACCAACCCAAATGCTAACCAGCTTTGCTGCCATCCGAGCAAGCCCACCGCCACCAGCACCATCGTCGGAAACACCCCCTCAGCCGAGGCATAGCCAAGCTGCACAATCGAGACGGCGCGTCCGCGTTGGGCGTCATAGGCGCGGCTGATGGCCGTGACGCCCGTATGCACACAAAGCCCCTGCGCGAAATGGCGCAGCAGAAAAAACGCAATCGCCAGCGACACAACACCACCGGCAAACCCCATCACCAGACAACCCAAAGCGCAACCAGCCAACGTGAAAGCAACAAAACGCTGCAATGGCCACTGGTCAATCAGCTTGCCGGAAATGAGTATCACTAAGGCACTGACCAACGTCGTCGCCGAATAAAGGCCACCAAATTGCGACACACTCAAATCAAAGGCAGCGCGAATATCGGCACTATAGAGCGCAATGAAAAAAGTCTGACCGAAATTGGACAGCCCCATCATCAAATAACCGAACAACAAAAACCGCCACTGCACACGTAAAAAAGAGATAAAATTCATCTTCTATGGATAGAGATTTCCGCCACCGCACACAATGATAATTGCGCGCAAATCACTTTGCATGGGCGACACAGGTCGGCAAGGCCGCATCCAGCAGCAGACGCTTGGCCTCAATTTCCTCACCGCAAACAATGCAATAGCCATAATCACCATCAGCGAGCCTTTGCAGAGCGGCTTCAATCATTTTGATTTGCCGCAGTCGCCGCCGCCGCGTTTCATCGGCCATGGCCTGTTGCTGAATGGCATCCATACGCGACAAGCGGCCTTGTTGCGTTTGGTCAAGTTGCACCGGTGCGCTGGCCTCATGGCTTGCATCGATGAGATTTTGTAGCTCCTCACGCCGCGCCTGCAACAAAGTTTCAATTTCACCATCGGTCATTGCATTTGTATCAACCATGCGTCTAGAGTAGCAGCATAGGCGCTCAAATAGCCAAAAATAGCGAAGCGGTAGCGCAAAAATATGCGAGGGAGGCACCATGCTTGAAGGAATAAAAGTCATTGAAATGGCAACCTATATCGCCGCCCCGTCAGCCGGGGGCGTGATGGCCGATTGGGGTGCCGATGTGATTAAAATCGAACCCTTATCGGGCTGTGCCATGCGCCGCTATTACGCCTCGGCGATGACCGATGACTATCCCGACAATCCAATCTCGGCGCTGGACAATCGCGGCAAGCAGGCGATTGCCGTCAACACGTCCACGCCCGAAGGTGTTGAAATCGTCTGCAAGCTGGTCGCCGACGCCGATGTATTCATCACCAATGTGCGCCCGGCCCAATTAAAGCAACAGGGATTGGATTTTAACAGCTTGCATAAAATCAACTCGAAACTGGTCTATGCCAGCGTCACCGGTTTCGGCCTGCGCGGCGACGAAGCCGACAAGCCGGGTTTTGATACGGCCGCTTTTTGGGCTAAATCCGGCTTTGGCTGGATGATGACGCCGAAAGGCGCATCGCCGGCCCCATTGCGCACGGCGTCAGGTGACCATATTACTGGTCTGGCGACGGCGGGTGGCATTTTGGCGGCCCTTTTGAAGGCGCAAAAAACTGGCCAAGGCACGCTGGTTGAAAGCTCGCTCGTCCGTAGTGCCGCCTATACGATTGGCTGCGATTTCAGCACTTATTTGCGCTATGGCCGGGTTGGGCGTTCGCGCCCGCGCGCGCAATCGCTGGCGCCGATAAATAATTTCTTTATGACCAAAGACGAACACTGGCTTTTTCTGAATTCGCGCCCCAATGAACCGGATTGGCCAGATATTATTGCCGTCCTTGATTTGTCTCATCTGGCCGATGATGAGCGGTTTGGCAATCTGCGCGACCGTCGCCGCAATGGCGAGGCACTGGTTGGGCTTTTCGATGAAGCCTTCGCCCGACACACGCTAGCTGAATGGAAACAGCGGCTGGATGCCGTAGACCTCATCTGGTCGCCGGTGCAATCTTTCGAGCAAGCCGTGAACGACGCGCAAATGCAAGCCGCCGGTGTGTTTGTCGATATGCCCAAGCACGACGGCAGCAGCTACAAAAACATTGCCTCACCGATTCACTTTCACGGCGAAAGCACCGACCCGAAAGGCCCCTTGCCGGAAGTTGGCGAACACACAATGCAGGTGTTACAAGAATTGGGCTATGACGAAGCAAGCCGTCAGGCCATGCTTGACAAGGGCGTTATCGGGCAGTTTGAGGACTGACAGGGTGTGCTTTGCAGTCAAGATAAGCAGTGCGCCCCAACAACACGAAAAACGGCAGTAATATACCGATAACAATGCCGTCTATCAGCCCAAGTGCGCCACGCTCCAATGAAAAACAAGCGATATAAGTGACTGGCATCATAATCACCCCATAGGCGATGATATGAACGCCGGTGGGAAACCATGTATCCCCACGCGCGCGAAGTGACAAAGACACGAGCGTTTGGGCGGCATCAAAAGCAACCGCAATGCTCGCATAGGCAATCATCGGCACAGCCAGTATCAGCACCTTCGGG
>CAYQFO010000105.1:0-5598 GCA_964416815.1 uncultured Rhodobiaceae bacterium
GGCCCCATGGCGACGCGCGCCGCACCGGTTAATGTGGCAAAATCAATCAGCACATCAGGATTGTCATCACTGGCTAGTGCCAGCATATCTGCCAACACCAACCGCCCTTCGGCATCGGTATTACCAATCTCGACGCTCACCCCTTTACGACTTTGCAAAATATCGCCGGGCCGAAAGGCATTGGGGCCAATGGCATTCTCCACCGCACCGACAAGCACACGCAGGCGAACATTAAGACCGGACGCCATCACCGCTTGCCCCAGTGCCAGCGCAATCGCTGCCCCGCCCATATCCTTTTTCATCAAGTCCATATGATTGCCGGGTTTCAAATTAAGCCCGCCGCTATCAAAACACACGCCTTTGCCAACCAGTGTGACGCGCGGGGCGTCTTTGGCGCCCCACTGTATGTCAATCAGGCGCGGGGCTTGAGACGCCGCGCGACCGACCGCGTGAATCATCGGAAAATTTTCACGCAGTAAGTCATCGCCGACAATCACCGAAATATCGGCACCATGTGCTTCGGCAATCTCTTCCCCCACCGCCTGCAAGGCCTCACTCCCCATATCACAAGCCGGGGCGTTAATCAGGTCGCGGGCCAGAAACACCGCCGCTATCAAATGCTCACACGCGGCGATGTCAGCCGAACAGACCAGTCGCGGCCATTGTTTGTTTTTGTTTTCGGATTTGTCGCTTTTATAGCGTTCAAAACAATAAGTGCCGAGTGCCCACGCAAGCGCGGCCATGTCGGCGACTTCGCGCGGTGCGCCACCATCCAGCCGATAGCTTTCAGGCGGCAACATATCGGGTAGTATGGCCAAAGCAAGTGGGTCAGGCCTATCACCCAATCCCAATAGGACGGCGGCCAGCCCACCAGTTTCATCTGGCAAAATCAACGTGCTTCCTGCCGCCGCCGTAAAATGCGTGGTTTCAACCCAAGCCAAATGCGGTCCGGCCTGTTTTTCTTTCCATGCTTCAAATGTTTCCGGCGTCAACGCATATATCAGACGCGCAGGTTTGCCATTATCTTGGATGAACAGTTTGGACATAAATTGTGACATAAAGGGGTCGCCTGAAGAGACCGTCAGATTATCGGGCTGTCATGGCGTAATCAACAACAAGCTCGGTGCCATTGACATAAGATGCTGCGTCAGAAGCCAGAAAAGTCACCATAGCGGCAATTTCTGCCGGTTGTCCGGCGCGCGCTCCGGGGATATTGGCCGCCAGCGCGTTAATATCTATGCGATTGCCGCCCTTAGCCATAATATCGGGATTAGCCGCCGCAATACCGGCAATTTCTTTGCCCCAAATATCCGTGTCGATAATACCGGGATGCACCGAATTACATCGAATGGGCAACCCCGCATCGGCGCATTCCAGCGCCACCGATTTGGAAAACAGCCGCACCGCCCCCTTGCCAGCCGAATATCCGGCCAGACCCGATGCCCCTATCAAACCGGCGACGGAAGAGATATTGATAATCGACCCGCCACCGCTTTCACCAATTAGCGGAATGGCATGTTTGCAGCCCAAAAATACGCCATCGACATTGATGGCATTTTGGCGGCGAAAATCTTCAAGGCTCATTTCGGTCAGCGGCACCCCAATGGCGATACCGGCATTATTGACCAATATATTGAGACCGCCTTCCACATCGCGCAATGATGTAATTACGCTTTCCCATACGCCTTCATCGCTGACATCGTGCGCCATGGCGCGCACCTTGCCACCAGCACGATTGATGTGTGCCACGCTGCGTTGCAATGCTTCGGTATCAATATCGGTGGCCAGTATTTGCGCCCCCGCACCAGCCAGAGCCCCGGCGCAAGCGCGGCCAATACCTCCGGCCGCGCCCGTTATGAGGGCAATTTTTCCGCCACAATCCATCAATCTGTTAAACCGCCCACGGGCAATCCACTAGTCACGGATGATGACATTCATTCCAGTATAACCTTTAACGAAAGACGAGATATTACGTGTCGGTTCGCCCACCACTTCGATTTTATCAAAGCGTTTCAGCATTTCGTCCCACAGAATTTGTAATTGCAATTCAGCCAGACGATTGCCAAAACAACGGTGAATGCCAAAGCCGAAAGCAATGTGATTGCGGGCATTGGGACGATCCACCATCAGCCGGTTCGGATTTTCAAATTTGCGCTCGTCGCGATTACCGGAAACATACCACATAGCGACTTTATCGCCTTTTTTGATGGTCTTGCCGTGCATTTCGACATCTTCCAGAGCCGAGCGTCGCATATAAGCCAACGGCGTTTGCCAACGGATAATTTCGGCCACCGCATTGGGAATAAGCTCACGGTCGGCTTTGACTTTTTCCCATTCCGATGGGAACAGATTGGTCGACCAAATGCTGGCCGACATGGAATTGCGGGTCGTGTCATTGCCGCCGACAATCAGCAGAATGAGATTGCCCAGATATTCCATCTTGTCCATATCTTTGGTTTTTTCGCCATTGGCCAGCATGGTAATCAGGTCAAAGCCTTCCTTGCCGACGCGCTGGTTCCATAAATCCGTGAAATAGTCAGCGCATTCGAACAACTCAGCGCGGCGTTGGTCTTCGCTTTCGACAATACCAGTTTCAGGCCCGGCAGTTGCCACATCCGACCATCGGGTTAGTTTGCGGCGGTCTTCAAACGGAAAGTCAAACAGCGTCGCCAGCATCATGGTGGTTAGTTCAATGGATACTTTGTCCACCCAGTTAAACTCTTCATTGAGCGGCAAGCTGTCCAGCACAGATTGCGTACGATCCCGAATCAGGGTGGACATTTGTTGCAGGCTCATGGGCGAGACAGAAGGGGCAACCGTTTTGCGTTGCACATCATGCTTGGGCGGGTCCATGGAAATAAACATGGGGATGGTAAAATTAGCTGCCGGATTCGGCAACACAATGGACGGTTCTGAAGAAAACCGCTTGTGGTCGGTGTCAATCGCCATAATGTCATCATAGCGGGTTACAGACCAATAGGGGCCGATAGGGTCGGCATCCTCAGGACGTTCCTCTGCATTCCATCCGGCCTTGCAATAATGCAATGGATCTTCGTTCCGCAGACGCTCAAAAATCGGCCAGTATTTTTCCTCTGGCCATAAATGCGGGTTGGATACATCAATATCCTCTAGCGGTGTTGAATAGGCATATTCCTCTGCCGCACTCAACTTCGTTTTTACAGCTTCGCTCATATCAACCCCCTTATGCAATGATTGCATAGCAAAATGATAAATCTTTCACATGCTAACCATGTGTTGGAGATTCATGCAAGGTATTTTCATTTATTTCAGGACGTCGATTTCAATCCACCCCTCAAAGGGCGGCGTGAAGCGATGCGGCGCACCAAGCCGTGCCGTGTCAATTCGGGTCATACTCCACTGCTCAAGCAATGTGCGACCCATTGTTTGCGCCAAGTTTTGTGCGCTATAGCGGGTTATGCCGCCAAGCCCACAGGCTTCGGCAATCGCGCCAAACACACCATCGCCAATGCGTGCGCTTTCCGGCGGCAAAGCATCAGCCGGAAGTAGAAAATCGACAATCACTCTTTCGGGCACTAGTGACGTTACCAGAGCAGCCAGTTCGGTCTCGGTTATATAATAACTAACCCCTTCCAGCACCAGCAAGCTCGGCACATCCTCGCGCCAGCCCGCCGTCTTCAAAGCGGTTATGGTGTGCGCCGGGTGCGCCAAATCAGCCGACACGCAATGCAGATTTTTCAAATCGCAGACCTCGCCAATCAATTCCTGTTTGGCCTCCATATGTGTGCGGTCTAGCTCATACACCTCAACTGGCAGAGCGGCCAGCTCCAACCCCATCGCGTCCAGTCCGGCACCGCCAATAATGATTTGCGGACGCAGATGCTGTCGCGCCAAATGTCGCATGGCAAATTTGCGGTTGTGAATAATTTCGCAATAATGCGGCCAGATTTCATTGCAGCTATGGTAAAGCGGCAAACCAGCTGATAGGTCAAGCCCTGCTAAATAGCGGCGCGCCGCGTCGGTTTCGTAGAATTGGTCATCGAGCCAGAGCAAAACCAACGCCGATGTATCGGACAGAGGAAAGCCTTCGCCATTGCGCGGTAAATTTTGCTTATTCTCAACCATTGCCGAAACTTTCTGGGCATTGCACATGCAGCATTGCTGATTTACGCCCGTTTAAGGAGAATTGGTCGGGCGACAAAACACATACAAGCTCATGCCCCGGCTGAATAGATGACCCATATGCATAGCCCCGCCCAAACAGCAACGGTCGCTGGCAACTGCCAATCTGCAAATAAGACATCGGTTGGTGATTCACTGTCATCTATGGCATCAACCACAAACCAGTAGCGGAACAAGCCGTATAGTACAAACGGGATGGTAACGACCATTTCTTCTCTGCTGGTGAGAACAAACATACTATAGAAAATAATCGCGCCGATTGCTGAGCTTTGTGCATATTTTTCTACCAAAGCCGTTGAATATTGTTGTAGAACCTTGCGTGTTTGTGTGCCGGTTTTTAATAATTCTTGTCTGCGCTTAATGGCGGCCAAGTATAATGCCAAGCACAGGGTTGTGATGAGTATCCATGATGATGCAGCGACCGACACAGCAACGGCCCCGGCATAGACCCTCAACACAAAGCCAATTGCAATCGTGAAAATATCAATGACCGGTTGGTATTTCAGAACAAATGTATAGGCTAAATTCAGTAGTAAATATGCCAGAATAATTAAGACAGTATCGTCTTGCTGGAAATAACCCCAAATTAATATGCCATACAGCACAAACAGCAATATAAAGGCTGATGGCTTACCGACTTGTCCAGAGGCGAGGGGTCTGGTTTTAGACTTTTTTGGATGCTTTCTATCGCTTTCTATATCCCTAAAATCATTGATAATATAGGCCGAAGAAGAAGCAATGCAAAAAAAGAACATACACAAGAGGGCATCGTATATTGCTGGTGCATTGACAAACTGACCAGAAAATATCAGTGGTGCCAACACAAAGGCATTTTTGACCCACTGCTTGGGCCGCATGAGTGCAATTAAGCTTATGGGAAGAGATTTATATTGCATTTGCTAAATGAGAATGTTTGGATAAATAAGCATTATGAAAACCGCCATACTCTACACAATTTTTGCAGTTATTGCCACCATCATAAATATTGCCGGGCAGGATATGAGTATTAGAGTTTACGATGATGCGCATTCCGTCGTGCTTTCTGTGCTGGTTGGTACCATAGTGGGCCTCATTGTGAAATATGTTTTAGACAAAAAATATATTTTTCAATACCAAACAATCAGTATCGCGCATGATACCCGAACGTTTGTTACCTATACAGTTATGGGGCTGATAACAACAGCGATTTTCTGGTGTAGTGAAATTACTTTTGATGCTATTTTTCAGTCTAAAGAAATGCGCTATTTAGGCGGTGTTATAGGTCTTGCAATCGGATATTATATAAAATATCAACTCGATAAGCGGTATGTGTTTAAATTGGATTAAGCCAATTATGGAAAATAGAGATAAAAATACCTCAAACCTTTGGGCTATTCAGCTGACGATGCTCTTACCGGTTATTTTAGTCACATCTTTCTATCTGAACTATGTTGCTAA
>CAYQFO010000106.1:0-5574 GCA_964416815.1 uncultured Rhodobiaceae bacterium
CTATCAGAAACCTGTCCCAGCCTTCGGCCAGACGCGCTTTGCCCTGTTCGACACTCAACGCACCCGACAATACCGGATAATACCAATCCATTGAATAGCGGGTTTTCGGCTCCCATGTGCGGTCAAATCGCTCTGGCTTGTGCGCCAGTGTTGCGCCAAGCCGGTGGCGTGCGCTCTGCCAATCAGCACTATCGGTGTCCATCAATTTGGCCAATTCAATGGCGCAGCCAAGGCTTTTATAAATCGAACTATTGCCGGTCAATAGGGCGTCTTCTTCCGGTGTGTCGGGATCGCGTGCCGTCCAGCGAATATCGCCTTCTTCATATTGCAGAGCCAATACAAAATCAATCGCGGCCTTCACCATTGGCCAGTTGGCGACGGTATAATCTATATCGCCATGCAGGCAATAATGATGCCAAATGGCAGTGGCAATATAGGCGATGAAATTCGTGTCGCGCACATGGTGGCCGGCATCCATGCCTTTGGTGGTGAATTGATGCAGCTCTTGGTCAATCGGCACAGCACTGCCCAACTGTCCCCACCATGAGCCGTCCGATAATTGGCTGTCGCGCAAATAGGCGATGGCGTGTTCGGCGGCGGCGCGCTCGCCGACAAGGTTTAAGCCCATCGCCGCTTCCAAATGATTCCACGGGTCAATCACGCCGTCTTTGAACCATGGGATTGAGCCGTCGGCATTTTGCAATGCCAAAATCGTGTCGCGCGCGCCATCGAAATAACCATTGCTGAGGCGGCTCATGCGGCGGTTTCCGGCTTGTCGAAATAAAGCACAAGGCTTTTGCCCATGAGCAGGTCGGCCGGTTTGGAGAGCATCCGCAAGCCCCACGGATTGGAGATAATTTCGCGCTCCAGCAATTTTTTATAGCCGCGCACCAAGATATTTTTCTCATTGTTGACACCGAGCGCACAACGCAGCCACCAATAGGGGCTGTGCAGCCCGTGCGTTAAATGTCGCCAACGATAGTGAAAGCCTTGGTGCTCAAAATCAGCCTGTAATGCGCGGCGACGAAAAATCCGCACATGCCCCCCCGGCGTATTGTGATAGGCGTCCGACAACAGCCAGCATATTCGCTCCGGCCAACCATGCGGCACAGATATACCAATGCGCCCGCCGGGTTTAGTGACCCGCCAAATTTCGGCAATGGCGGTGCGATAATCGGGTATATGCTCCAGCACTTCCGAGCATATCAGCCGGTCAAAACGATGGTCGCAAAAGGGCAAGGCGAGCGCGTCACCCACCGTCAGCCCATAGCGACGCGGGGCGCCGATTTGCGGCTCAAGGTCGGGATGGGCGAGAAACCCAGCGCGGGTGCGTTGGACATCCTCAAAGCCAAGGTCAAGGCCGAGCGCAGTGCAACGTTTGTGAAAATAAGCGGCGTGCGTGTGGCGACCGCGGCCGCAGCCTAAATCCAAAATGGCGTGGCCGTCTTGCAAATCCAGATGCTCAAGATTAACGGTCTGCATGTTGCCCCGACACGACTTGTTCTGCCAGCGTGCGACGATAGAGTTGGACAACATTGCGGGCGCAATGCGCCCATTTGAAATTGTCGAGAATATGCTGTCGGGCGTGTGCGCTCATTTTTTTGCGCCGTGCCGGGTCGCGCAACAAACCGTCAATTGCTTCGGCCAGCGCATCGGGGTTGGAATGGGGTACAATGATACCGGCATCGCCCACCACTTCGGGCAGCGACCCGCCATTGGTGGCCACCAATGGCACACCGCATGAAAGTGCTTCACCAGCAGGAAAGCCGAAACCTTCATAAACCGATGGTGAGACGGCAATCGTCGCCTCGGCATAAAGGTCGCAAATTTCTGTGCCACTCAGGCCGGAGACGAATTTGACACGGTCACGAATACCAAGCCGGTTCAATTCTCTCATGGTCTGGCCTTCGCGCAACCGCCCCACCACCAAGAGTTCAAGGTCGGGATGATGCGCCAGTAATTGATGATAAGCGCGAATGAGATAAATCAGCCCTTTCAGCGGCACATCGGCGCTGGCTGTGACCATCAGGCGATTGTCGCGGCGTTTGATATGCGGGCGGGGTTGAAATAATTCATGGTCAATGCCGTGATGAATGCGCATCATGCGGCTCATCGGGATTTTGAAATCGCGGTGGACATCGCGCATCGTGCTGTCCGACACGACAATCAGAGGGTTTAATTGCCGCGCCACTTTTATCTGCATATTGAGGAAAGAATACCAGTGCCATTTCAAGAATTTGATATGCGGCCATTTGGCGTGGGCGATATCAATGCGCTTATCCATGGTAATCGGATGGTGGATGGTGCCGACGACGGGCAGTCCCATATCGCGCACCTTCAACATGCCATAGCATAGAGTTTGATTGTCGTGCATAATGTCGTAGCGGTCAATTTTGTCGCGCATATAATCGGCCATGCGCACACCGAATGTATAAGGCTCGGGAAAGCCGCCCCAATTATGGCTCCACCATTCAAACAAATCCGTGCGATTGGAGAGGATTTGCCGATTAAGGCACATTATCGGGTCGGGACGCGCATACATATCTAGCGAGGGCAGGCGGATAAGTCTGACACGTGGGTCAATATCGGGATAGGGCGGGCCGGAAATCACATCCACATGATGGCCAATATCAACCAGCGCCTTCGAGATTAACCGCATATAAATACCCTGCCCACCCGTATGCGGGTCACTGCGATAGCTCGGCAACAGAATGCGCAAAGGTGCATCGCCTTTAATGGCTTCCAAGGGCGTCGGCTTAGAGGCTTGCGTAATGATAGCGGGCTTGTTCATGGAATCCTTATTTTATATTATACGAGCGTAGCAGCCAATCGCACATCAGCGCGGCCAATTTTTGCGGTTGCTCGTTTTGTGTCCAATGGCCACAATCTTCAATAATATGGGTTTCTAAATCATCAATATATTTTGGCATATTTTCAGCCATAGAAGGGGGTAGCACAGCATCATTGGCGGCGCAAATCATCAGGCTGGGATGCGGCACAATGTCGGCCATGTTCTCGGTCAATTCCCAATTTCGGGTGAAATTGCGATACCAATTTATGCCGCCGCAAAAGCCGCTACGGGTAAAGGCATCAACATAATAGGCAAAATCTGTGTCATTGAACAAAAGCCGCCCCGGCCATGCGGTTTCGTCCATATCAAGGATTTTCAAAAACTCAAATCTCTCCCATTCGGGGCCGGAGGGACGTGGCTTGTCGGGGTCGGGAGCGCGATAAAAACAACGCAAAGACTTTGCCACATTGGCTTCCATGCGCGCTTCGGCGCGGCCATAATCTTGAAACGCGCAAATATAGAAATCATCGCCCAGCGCGGCGCGGAAAGCGGCAATCGGGTCGCTCGCCAGACGCGGTATAAACGGCGTATTGACGCCAATCAGACCGGCAATCCGCTCGGGTTGAAAAAACGGCAATTGCCACATCATAATGCCGCCCCAATCATGGCCGACAAAGACGGCTTTATCAAGACCGAAGGCATCCAGCAAATGCGCCATATCGCCAGTCAAATGCTCAATATCATAGAGCGGCACACTGGCCTTTGTGCCATCATCATTCAACGCCCGACCGGTAAAGCCATAGCCGCGCTGGTCCGGCGCAATCACATGAAAACCAGCCTCCACCAGAGGCGGCACCACCAGCCGCCAGCTATAAGCGACCTCAGGAAAGCCATGACACAGCACCACGGACGGGCGGTCATCGCGCTTTTCACCAGCCTCAAACACGGCCATGCGCAGGTCCGGCAAGTCAAGAAAAGTGGGTGTGTTCCAGTCAATATCCATGCTGCCAGACTAGCCTATTTTTGCATGAGATAGTCGCTTCTTTTTGCCTTTTTTATGCTGGTCAGGCACGGCTCGTCTTTTGCATAGTGGAAGACATAAATAAAGCCGTTTTGGCCGTCCATGACCAAACGACAAAATCCCTTGTCCGAGTCGGGCTTGTTGCGCGGACATTCGGCGAGGTCAATATGCGCAATATTTTTCTCAAATTCGGAATAAGGCACTGGGCAATTTTCTGCACCAAAAACCGATGTGGTCACAAATAGGCAGATAAGCATTGGCATCATTTTTTTCATGTGGGGCTTCTTCCTATTTTCTATCGTTAATTGCAACTAATAATGATAATTATTATCATATTAGCCAATAAAAGCAAGCGGCAAAGATTACCCCCAAAGCGCGGCACTTGGCGGATGCAATGTCGCGGTGTCAAAAACCATGCCGTGTGTGCGGTCTTTGGCCAACCAGAGCGGCCCGTCAAGGTCTGCCAAATCGGCTTGTTGCGCCAACAAAAAGGCCGGTGCCATGGCCAGCGAGGTGGCAATCATACAGCCGACCATTATTTTTTTGTTTTGGGCGCGGGCTATTTCGATACAGGCCAAAGCCTCACTCAGCCCGCCGGTTTTGTCGATTTTGAGGTTCACCCAATCATAGGCGGGCGACAGGGCGTCGAAATCGTGGCGGTCATGGATGCTTTCATCGGCGCAAAAGGGTAGGCTAATTTCGGTTAAAATTTCATCCTTGCCGACCGCGAGAGGTTGTTCAAAAAATGTCACCCCGAAACCGGCCAGCCGGTCGGCATGGCGGCCTAAATCTGCCGGATGCCATCCTTCGTTCACATCAACAATGAGTTGTGCATCTGGACGCGCCTCACGAATGGCGATGAGGCGTAGAATATCGCCCGCCATGCCGTCACGCCCGCCCAGTTTGATTTTCAAGAGCGGATAAGCAGCAGCCTGTGAGGCAGCACGTGCCATTTTGTCGGCGTCATCCAGCACCAGTGTAAGTGCTGTGGTGAGATTTTGCGGTTGGCTCAGACCCGCCAACTGCCAAACCGGACGACCGGATTGCTTGGCCTCCAAATCCCATAGGGCGCAATCCAGTGCGGCGCGCGCGGCACCGGGCAGAAGCGCATCGCTTAATTGCGCACGGGTCATTCCTTCTTGTAGGGCAGGTATGAGTTTTTCGATGGCGGCGGAGACGGTTTCCACGCTTTCGCCATAGCGCCGATAGGGGATGGCTTCGCCGCGACCGGTCGCCCCATTCTGGCTGATGGCGACGCACACCGGTTCGGCCGCGATTTTACTGCCCCGCGCAATGGCGAAGCGTCGCGCCAAGGGATAGTTTTCGACGCTGATTGAAATTTTCCGCTGCGCGTTGCTCAACTGCTTTCTCCTGCATATTTGCTGTGTCGTTTCCATTCACTATGACCTTTCGTGCCCCTTGCCCTCAAGGTAAATTTGCGTATAAATGAGCCGCACGAATCTGATGGAGGACGTAATGGCGAAAATAACTTTTGTCGAGAACAATGGTAGTGAGCGTGTATGTGAAGGCAAAAACGGCATGACCGTTATGGAAGTTGCCATAAAAAATTCAGTTCACGGGATTGATGCTGATTGCGGCGGGGCGTGTGCTTGTGCGACGTGTCATGTTTATGTGCGCGAGGAATGGCTGGAAAAAACCGGCAGCCGTGAGTCGATGGAAGAAGATATGCTCGATTTTGCCTATGAAGTGCGTGACAATAGCCGTCTGTCTTGCCAGATTAAAGTCACCGACAAGCTTGACG
>CAYQFO010000107.1:0-5537 GCA_964416815.1 uncultured Rhodobiaceae bacterium
GCAACACCGCCTTCAATGCCCGCCATGCCAGCTTGCCATGGCCAGTCTCGCGGCGCGGTTTACCTCGCCCGAACCGGCACACATGCCGATTTATTTGAATAAAATTTGACAAGCGACCGCCGCGAGGCATCCCTCGCGGCGGTTTGCTCCTCAGGCTTTGCCCTCAAGGTCTTTGCCGGTTTCTTGGTCAACCACTTTCATCGACAGACGCACTTTACCGCGGTCGTCAACGCCCACCAATTTCACCTTCACCGTGTCGCCTTCCTTAACAATATCCGTAGTGTTCTCCACCCGATGGTCGGCCAGTTGCGAAATATGCACCAGCCCATCGCGCTTGCCGAAGAAATTCACAAACGCACCGAAATCCATCGTTTTGACCACCGTGCCGTCGTAAATCATGCCGACTTCCGGCTCGGCGACAATCGAGTTAATCCAGTCCAACGCCGCACGAATGGCCTCGCCATCGCTGGAGGCAACCTTGATAAGCCCGTCATCGCCAATGTCGATTTTGGCTCCTGTGGTCTCGACAATCTCACGCACCACTTTACCGCCGGTGCCAATCACTTCGCGGATTTTGTCCTGTGGCACCTGAATGGTTTCGATTTTCGGGGCATATTCACCCATTTCCGAACGCGCTTCGGTCAGCGCCTTGGCCATTTCATCCAAAATATGCGCCCGGCCACCTTTTGCCTGACCCAGCGCAACTTGCATGATTTCTTCCGTTATGCCGGTGATTTTAATATCCATCTGCAACGAGGTGATGCCATCTTGCGTACCCGCCACTTTGAAATCCATATCGCCCAAATGGTCTTCATCGCCCAGAATATCCGACAGAACCGCAAAGCGGTCGCCTTCCTTGATGAGACCCATGGCGATACCGGCCACCGGTTTTTTAAGCGGCACACCAGCATCCATCATCGCCAGTGACGAACCGCACACACTCGCCATCGAAGACGAGCCGTTTGATTCGGTAATTTCCGACACCAGCCGCAACGTGTAAGGAAATTCCTCTTTGCTCGGCAACACCGCCTTCAATGCCCGCCATGCCAGCTTGCCATGGCCAGTCTCGCGGCGGCTGGTAAAGCCAACACGCCCGGTCTCGCCCACCGAAAACGGCGGAAAATTATAATGCAGCATGAAATTTTCCCGATAAGTGCCTTCCAGCGCATCAACAAATTGCTCGTCATCTCCGGTACCCAATGTGGCCACAACCAGTGCTTGGGTTTCGCCACGGGTGAATAATGCCGAGCCATGCGTGCGCGGCAACACCCCCACCTCCGAGGCAATCGGGCGCACATCGGCCAGCCCGCGCCCATCAATGCGCTTTTCGGTGTCAAGGATACCGCCGCGAACAATATCGCTTTCCAGCGATTTGAACGCACCGGAAACACCAATACGCTCATCGGGCGAACTGTCTTCGGCCAACAGCGCCTCTTGAGCCTTGTCGCGCAATTGGGCAATCGCGCTTTGACGCGCCTGCTTGTCGGCCTCTTGATAGGCCGCTTCAAGACCGGCTTTGGCAATCTCGCCGATTTTTGCTTTTAGCTCGCCATCGTCGCTTTTGGGTACATCGCGCGGCTCTTTAGCACATTTTTCCGCCATGCGGACAATCGCCGCCAGCACCGGTTGAAATTCGCGCTGGCCAAACATCACCGCGCCCAGCATCACCTCTTCCGACAATTCATCGGCTTGTGATTCCACCATCAGCACGGCATCTGACGTGCCTGCGACCACCAAATCCAGTGCCGTATCAGCCATCTGCTCCAGCGTCGGATTAAGCACATAATCACCATCAATATAACCGACGCGTGCGCCCCCTATCGGTCCCTGAAACGGGATACCGGAAATGGTCAACGCCGCCGACACCCCCACCAGAGCAACAATATCGGCATCATTTTCAAGGTCATGGCTCAACACGGAAGCAATAACTTGGGTTTCGTTTTTGAAGCCCTTCACAAAAAGCGGACGAATGGGCCGGTCAATCAGACGCGAGACCAGTGTCTCTTTTTCGCTTGGCCGCCCTTCGCGCTTGAAAAAGCCGCCCGGCACCTTGCCGGCAGCATAAGCTTTTTCCTGATAATTTACGGTCAGGGGGAAAAAATCAAGGCCCAGTTTGGGCTGGCGGTCGGCCACCACTGTGGCCAGAACCGTTGTTTCGCCATAGGTCGCCAACACGGCACCATCGGCTTGTCGGGCGACGCGCCCGGTTTCTAAAATCAGCGGACGCCCGCCCCAATCTATTTCTTCACGTGTTATCTCAAACATTCATTTTCCTAACATTCACCGGCTCGTTTTCTCGCGTCCGGCATTCATATGGCCGCCGACCTCATGCCGAGGGCCGCCTATTCAAATTTTAACGCCGCAGCTCCAACCGCTTAATCAGCGATTGATAGCGTTTCTCGTCGCACGTTTTCACATAATCCAGCAGCCGCCGCCGCTGAGCGACCATTTTCAACAAACCACGCCGCGAATGATTGTCTTTGGCATGGGTTTTGAAATGTTCGGTCAAATTGGTGATGCGTTCGGTCAAAATAGCCGCCTGCACCTCCGGCGAGCCAGTATCACCTTTACCGGTTGCATATTCCTTAATCAGCGTTTCTTTACGCTCGGCTGTTATCGACATCGGAGACTCCTTTCAGGCGACATGCCCACTGACATGCCCGCTTACAAGATTGAACACACGCACCGGTCGAATTTTTGCGCCCGCCTCCAAATTTTGGCAGATGGCGACAGGGACGTTATCACAAGTGGCCAGCATGGCCGCCGCATCAACCCCCCTCGACAGGTTTGCGGATATGGCCTGCCCCTGCTTCAAGCGGGAGGCTTGCGTGTCGCTCACGGCCAGTGCCGGGATGTCGTCCAGCGCGGTCGCAAGCGGCAACAGACATGCATCCAGAGCCGCCAAATCGGGCGCACTATGGCCTAAAGTTTGCAACTTTTCCAGCCCTATTGTATTTTTTTCCGAAAAAGACCCCACCTGCGTGCGGCGCAAAGAGGCCACATGACCAAATGTGCCAAGCGCGACGGCCAAATCGCGCACAAGGGCGCGTATATAAACGCCCTTGCCGCATGTGACACGCAACTGCGCCGTATCGGTTTCGGCAACCAGCAATTCCAATTTATCAATCCGCACTTGGCGCGGTGTCAGTTCAACCGTCTCGCCGCGCCGCGCCGCCGCATAAGCGCGCTCACCATTATGGCGAATGGCAGAGAAGGCCGGTGGCACTTGCAAAATATCACCGCAAAATTGCGGCAAAATATCCGCAATCTCCTGCGCCGACGGGCGATGCGCGCTTGTCGCGCTCACCGCGCCTTCGCCATCATCGGTATGGGTGGCCGCCCCCCAGTGCGCCGTGACCTCATAAACTTTAACCGCCGCCTGCATAAAGCTGACCGTTTTGGTGGCCTCGCCCAAAGCTATCGGCAAAATACCGGTCGCCAACGGGTCAAGCGTGCCGGCATGACCGGCTTTGTCGGCCTGAAACAGCCGCCGGACAAAACCAACCGCCGGGGTTGACCCCATCGCATAAGGTTTGTCGAAATTGACCCAGCCGGTGACGTGCCTGCTCACATATTCTCCACATCGCTTTTGCGTGTATCACGCGCGACCGCATCGGAAGCGAGCAACTTATCCATCGCCGCGCCAGTATCAAAACTTCTGTCGGCAACAAAGTGAATATCTGGGGTATATTTCAGGTGAAACCCGGTCAGAGTCAGTTTTTTCAATCGCGCCGATTCTTGGTTCAGCAAAGCTACAATCGCGTCCATATTGTTGCCGCCGAGCGGTATGATATAGGCCGTGGCTTGGCGCAAATCGGGGCTGATACGCACTTCGGTGATCGTCACGCTGGCGCGGCGCAATATTTTCGCTTCAAAATCAACCGTGCGCAACACCTCAGACAAACGTTGGCGCAACATTTCACCGACCCGTAATTGGCGTTGGCCGGGCGGGGGATAGGAAACATCTTTACGCTTACCGCTCATTTTTTGCCTATGGTTTAGTCGTCCAATGTGCGGGCGACTTCCTCAACTTTATAGCATTCAATAATATCGCCTGCTTTAAGGTCGGTATAATTTTCAAATGCCATGCCACATTCCTGCCCGGCATTGACCTCATTGACCTCGTCTTTGAAGCGGCGCAGTGAGCTTAAATCGCCCTCATGGATGACAACATCGTCGCGAATAAGCCGCACTTTGGCACCGCGACGCACCAAACCCTGCTGCACCAAACAACCGGCGGCCTTGTCACCCTTGCTCGTCTTATTGCTGATGGCAAATACTTCCAACACTTCTGCCGTCCCCAACGCATCCTCGCGCAGATTCGGCGACAACAGGCCGACCATGGCCGCTTTCACATCATCAACCACATCATAAATCACATTATAATAGCGCATTTCAATGCCATGCGTTTCGGCCTCTTGGCGCGCCTGTGCATTGGCGCGCACATTGAAACCGATAACCATCGCATTGGAGGCCGTCGCCAGCGTGACATCGCTTTCGGTAATACCGCCGACACCAGTCAGCACCACACGTGCCATCACTTCTTCATTGCTCAATTTTTCAGCCGCCTGCACAATCGCTTCGACCGAGCCTTGCACATCGCCCTTAACCACCAGTGCCAAGTTTTTCACGCCGTGGTCTTGTAACTCCACCATCATCTGGTCGAGCGAGGCCGGTCGCGGCCCCATGGCACTGGCCTTTTCACGCGCCGTGCGGGCGCGATAATCGGCCACTTCACGAGCGCGGGCTTCGTTTTCAACAACCGAGAACATATCGCCGGCCGCTGGCGCACCATTGGCCCCCAAAACTTCAACCGGCATCGCCGGAAGCGCCGTTTTAACGCGCTCACCCGCGTCATTAACCAATGCCCGCACGCGCCCCGATTGGGCACCGACCACAAATACATCGCCAACATTCACCGTGCCGCGCTGCACCAACACAGTGGCCACAGCCCCACGCCCCTTGTCCAGCCTGGCTTCAATCACCACGCCTTCGGCTTCGCGGTCGGGATTGGCCGTCAATTCCATCAACTCGGCCTGCAACACCACAGCCTCCAGTAAATTATCCAAACCAGCACCGGTTTCTGCCGAGACTTCAATCATCTGCGTATCGCCGCCCATATCTTCAGCAATAATCTCGTGTTGCAATAAGTCATTCTTCACGCGCGCCGGGTCGGCTTCAGCTTTATCCATTTTGTTGATGGCCACAATTATCGGTGCCTCGGCCGCCTTGGCGTGATTAATCGCTTCCACGGTTTGCGGCATTACCCCGTCATCCGCAGCGACCACCAAAATCACCATATCGGTCACTTTTGCGCCGCGCGCACGCATGGCGGTAAAGGCGGCATGGCCCGGCGTATCAATGAAGGAAATCACCGCACCGTTTTTGGTTGTCGTCTGATAGGCACCGATATGCTGAGTAATGCCACCAGCTTCACCGGCGGCCACTTTGGCCTGACGCAATGCATCAAGCAGCGAGGTTTTGCCGTGGTCGACATGCCCCATCACGGTCACAACTGGCGGGCGCGATTTTTTGTC
>CAYQFO010000108.1:0-971 GCA_964416815.1 uncultured Rhodobiaceae bacterium
GTGCCACACTGCTGCTTGAAAAAAACAATGTGCCTATAAACAGAAGTTTAATAAATCGGCCTATCATAGCATTACTATACCCGATTCATGTTAGACACTATGGTCAAATGTCCGATACCAATCAATAGAGAGTGAGACTATGACGGCTGTTCAAAAAGTTGTTTTTCCTGTTGCCGGTATGGGTACGCGATTTTTGCCTGCCACCAAAGCCGTGCCGAAAGAAATGCTGCCAGTGGTGAACCGCCCGCTTGTGCAATGGGCGGTTGAGGAAGCCGCCGAGGCCGGATGCACGGAATTTATTTTTGTCACGGCGCGGCAAAATGGCACGATTATGGCGCATTTTTCGGATGCGCCGCATTATGCTGATATTCTAAAAGCGCGTAACAAGACGCAAGAATTGGCACTATTGCAAGCGGGTCTTCCGGCAGGTGCGAAAATTACGCAAGTGTTTCAAGACGAACCTCTGGGGTTGGGACACGCCATTTGGTGCGCGCGCGAGGCCGTCGACGATGAGCCGTTTGCGGTGATGTTGGTTGATGACATGATATTGCATAAGACGGGCTGTCTTGCTCAAATGGTTGGACAATATGACAAGACGGGCGGACATCTGGTTGCGGTTGAAAATGTGCCTCGTGACCAAACGCATCGCTATGGTGTGCTTGACCCCGGCACAAAAAACGGTGCATTGGTTGAAATCAAGGGGCTGGTAGAAAAGCCGCCCGCCAGTGCCGCCCCCTCCACATTGGCGATTATCGGACGTTATATTTTTGATGCCGGTATTTTTAGTGCGCTGTCGGCCTTCAAAAAAGGTGCTGGTGAGGAAATACAGATTACCGATGCGATGGCCGATGATATTGGCCGCGTGCCGATGAACGGTTTTCGCTTTGCCGGAACACGGTTTGATTGCGGTATGCCTGACGGCTTTCTGGCCGCCAATATCGCCTTTGCTCTATCGGCGGATGGCGCAAATA
>CAYQFO010000108.1:981-5506 GCA_964416815.1 uncultured Rhodobiaceae bacterium
GACATTCATGCGCCACTCGGCGAGCTCGATGGCGAGGCATTGCGCCGCAGATTGGCTGATATTATTGAAAATACGAAAGATTCCCTGTAGGAAAAAGTGATGCCACAAAATTCTTTGACCAATGTTTTGGACTCGGGGCGCGCGACGCTCACCGCAGAAGCTGATGGCCTGCATCAACTGGCCGATATGCTGGACGAAAAATTCGTTGAGGCGGTGGACATGCTGGCGGCGGTAAAAGGGCGCGTGATTGTTTCCGGCATGGGCAAGAGCGGCCATATCGGCAAAAAGATTGCCGCCACTCTGGCTTCGACCGGCACACCGGCTTCTTTTGTGCATCCGGGTGAGGCCAGCCATGGCGATCTCGGCATGATAACGCCGGACGATATTATTCTCACGCTGTCATGGTCGGGCGGCACGACTGAGCTGACCAATATGTTGAACTATGCCAAACGCTTTGCCATTCCATTGATTGCGATTACGTCGGACGCGACCAGTCTGCTGGCCAATCATGCCACGATTTGCCTGACTTTGCCGAAAGCCAAAGAGGCTTGCCCGAACGGGCTGGCGCCGACCACCTCCACCACCATGCAATTGGCCTTGGGCGATGCGCTGGCCGTGGCCTTGCTGGAACGGCGACAATTTTCTACCTCCGATTTCAAAACATTTCATCCGGGCGGCAAGCTGGGGGCGAGCCTGTCACCAGTCAGCGAGATTATGCATGCGGGGCGCACAATGCCATTGGTGCAACAAGGCACAGGCATGGACGCTGCCCTCGTTACCATGACCGCCAAAGGCTTTGGTTGTTTGGGCATTACCGATGCCCAAGGCCATCTTTGCGGCATTATTACCGATGGCGATTTGCGCCGCCACATGGCAGCCGATTTGCTGCAGCAAAAAGTTGAACAAGTGATGACGCAAAATCCGGTTTCCATCACCCGCGACAAGTTGAGCGGCGAAGCCTTAAGTGTTATGAATGACAATAATATCCAGTGCCTTTTTGTCTGCGAGGCCAGCAAGCCTGTTGGCCTTATTCGGGTGTTAGATTTACTGAAAATAGGAACCGCATAAATGCAAAATAAAATTTGTATCGGCCTTGTCGCCGCACTGATAATTGCCCCATTTATTGTTGGGGGTACCGCTGCCGAAGCCCAAAATGAAATTGATGACGAAATAGTGGTGACAACCACCCGCAGCGCGGGTTTGAAAGCCGACAATCCAGGCAACATCACCACGCTTGACCCGCGCGAAACGGTGAGCCTTTATCCGGTGGAATTGGTCAATCGCGCCGCCGGTGTGCATATTCATCGCGGTAGCGGGCAGGAGCATCTGACGGCCATTCGCTCACCAGTGCTGGTGGGTGGCGCGGGGGCTGGCTCTTTTCTTTATCTCGAAGACGGCATTTCCATGCGCGCGCCGGGCTTTGCCAATGTCAATGCGTTGATGGATGCGATGCCATCGGCGGCAGCGCGGGTTGAAGTGGTGCGCGGACCCGCCAGTGCGCTTTACGGCTCCAATGCACTACACGGGCTGGTCAATTTTATCAGCGATGAAATTGACGAAATTGGTAGCACGATTACCGCCTCTTACGGCTCCTATGGTCGCCATGCGCTGACCGGCCAGACGGCGCATTTGCACGAAAATTTTGCCGCTCGCGTTAGCTTTGCCGCCACCGGCGAAGAGGACGGCTATCAAGATGAGACCAGTTTTGCCCAGCAAAAGCTGAAACTAGAAACACAATGGGGCGAGGCGGCAACCGATTATAGCTTTTCCCTGACTGGCATGAACCTTAATCAGGAGACCGGGGGCTATGTTAGCTCCTATGAAGATGAGGATATTGCGACCGCCAACCCCAATCCGGACGCCTATCGTGATGCGCGCGCCACGCGTGGCTATTTACGCATCACCCGCAGTTTGGAGAGCGACGCAACGCTAACCCTCACCCCCTATTTTCGTAGCAATGCGATGGCGTTTTTGATGCACTTTTTGCCGACCAATCCGGTTGAAAAAAACGCGCATGACAGTATCGGCCTACAGGCAAGCTATGCCGCCAAAAACGCCATACTCGCCTACACGGTCGGGCTTGATGTTGAATTGACGCAAGGTGAATTGAGCGAAGTGCAAACAAACCCCGCCGACAAATACAATAATTACCTACCCGGCACGCATTATGATTTTGACGTCGCCGCGCAAGTGGTTGCGCCCTATATCCACGCTGTTTGGGCACTGGGCGACAACACCGATTTGATTACTGGTGTGCGCGCTGAGCAGACCAATTACGATTATACCAATAACACCGATGATGGTTTGCAGGGCAAGCTGTGGCGTCCGATGTCACAAAAAAAAGATTTTTCCGATGTCTCGCCGAAGCTGGGACTGGTGCAACGTTTGGGGGGCGGGCAGCGGATTTTCCTTAATTTAGCGCGCGCCGCTCGCGCCCCGCAAGTCACTGACCTCTATCGTTTGCGCGATAGCAAAAAGAATGATGATTTAGACCCTGATATTAGCGATATTGATTCCGAGACTTTGGACAGTGTGGAATTGGGCTATCGCATCAGCCGTGCCGGCCTGTTTTTTGAACTCACCGCCTATATGATGGCGAAGGAAAATTATCATTTCCGCGATGCAGACGATAATTATATCACCAATGGCGAGACCGAGCATCAGGGCATAGAGTTCGATATTGACTGGCGAATAAGCACGGCATGGTCATTCAACACTGGCCTGTCTTACGCACAACATGAATATGCTTTCGACAATAATTTGGAAAATAGTCGCAACCATAAAACCGAGACCATCACTAAAGGCAATAAAATTGACGGTGCGCCGGAAACGCTGGCGCAAGCTGCGCTGACCTATCGTCCTACGCAACGTTTGGCCATCGGTCTGGATTGGCAACATGTAGGTGCTTATTTCATGGATGCCGCCAATACGACAGAATATGAAGGCCATGATTTGGTTGATGCGCGTCTGACTTATCGCACTGGTGATGACATTGAGGGCCGCAAACTTGCGTTCACCGTGCAGAACCTATCCGATGAGGCCTATGCCAAGCGGGCTGATTTATGGTTTGGCAATAAGCGTTATTTTGCTGGTGAAGGCCGCCGCTTTTCGGTCAGCTTTACGCAAAGTTTTTAGATCGGGCAGGCCACGCCAGTGCCGCCCAGTCCGCAATAGCCGTTCGGGTTTTTGCCGAGATATTGCTGGTGGTAGTCCTCGGCATAATAAAATTCTGGTGCGGCGATAATTTCTGTGGTGATGGCGGCATGACCGGCTTTGCTCAATTCGCCCTGAAACATCTCACAGCTTTTGAGCGCGGCTTGATTTTGCGCCTCGCCATGGGTGTAAATGCCGGAGCGATATTGTGTGCCAGTATCATTGCCCTGCCGCATACCTTGTGTTGGGTTATGGCTTTCCCAAAACACTTGCAGCATTTTTTCATAAGTTGTGGCGCTTTTGTCGAACACGACTTGCACCACTTCATTATGGCCAGTGCCGCCGGAGCAAACTTCCTCGTAACTTGGGTTAGGCGTTTGCCCTGCCGCATAGCCGACTTGCGTGGAATGAACACCCGCAGCCTGCCAAAATTTGCGTTCGGCACCCCAAAAACAGCCCATACCGAACAGCGCGACTTCATGATTTTCTGGCCATGGCGGTCGCATTGGCGCATCCAGCACAAAATGGCGCGCTGGCACGGGCATGGTTTCGCTGCGCCCGGGCAGGGCTTTTTCTGGTGTTGGCATGTCGAGTTTGCGTCCTCGTCCTAACATTTCTTTCTCCTTTAGGCGGCCGATATTTGCGTTTCAATCGGCCCATCGCGGCTACCGGCCAGTAATTGTCGCAGCCAAGGGTTGTCATTTTTTTCGGCCTGCTTGGCCTTGCCATGCCAGCGTAGCACACCTTCGTGCAGCACGGCAATTTCGTCATAGGCTTTGGCAATGCCGAGCATATTGCCGGTAACCGAAATCACACACGCGCCGCTATCGCGTGCCAGAGCCGAAATCATATTATCAACACGCGCCGATAAAATCGGGTCAAGACCGGCGGTGGGATTGTCCAACAGCAAAATATCCGGCTTGGTGGCAATGGCACGGGCAAAGCCGACCCGTTTTTGCATCCCGCCCGACAAATCTGCCGGATATAAATCGGCATTGGCCACCGGCAGACCGACACGCGGCAATAGTGCTTCGGCTTCGGCGCGGGCGGCAGAACGCTCCATGCCGTCCGCCATCAGCCGGAAGGCGATGTTCTCCCAGACCGGCAGGCTGTCAAACAGGGCGCTTTGCTGGAACAACATGCCGATACTATTATTCAATTTTTTATCGCGCGTTTCCATAATGCCGATTTGTTTGCCGTCAATCATAATGCGTCCGGCATCTTGTGCATAAAGGCCGACCAGACATTTCAGCAATACCGATTTGCCCGCCCCCGTCGGGCCAATCAAAGCCAACGAGCGTCCCGCCTCCAGCGACAAAGACACATTGTCGAGCGCACATAGGGTGCCAAAATTTTTACTCACGGCCTCAAT
>CAYQFO010000109.1:0-5445 GCA_964416815.1 uncultured Rhodobiaceae bacterium
GCAATAAGCCACGGCACAAGTGACGCGGGCAAAGGTGTTTCTGTCAGTTCCGGCTGGCTGCTTTTAACCAGAAAATATCCTAAATAAAGCCCTAACATCATGGAACCGGCATCGCCCAGAAACACTTTCTGGCCCGGCACAAATCCGAAATTAAACAACAAAAATATAATCAGCGCGGCCAGCAATGCCTGTAAATCCGGCGTCAGGACATTGACCGCGTCACCGGTCAACATCACAAAGACAAGCAGCATATTGAAGAAGGCGGTTAGTATCACGCCGCTGGTCAGACCATCCATGCCGTCAATCATATTAACGGCATTGATAAGGCCAACAAAAGCAAAAATGGTGAAAGGTAAGGAAAATACCCCTAGCGTCAATTCTTGGCCATTGGGCAGAGTCCCCAGAGACGTAACATACACATCGCCGAGCAAACACATAATCAAGGCGGCACCAATTTGACAGAGCAGCTTAACCGAGGCGGCGACATCTATAAAATCATCAATCGTGCCAATGACGACAGTAAAACCCAAAGCAATAATGACAGAAATGGAAGGCTGCCCATATATTACCTGCATTATGCAGATGGCGGCAAAAATGGCCAAACCGCCACTCAGAGGCACATTCCCCTGATGGGCTTTGCGGCCACGCGGGCGGTCAACAAGGCCAATGCCCCTTGCCAATGGATGGGCAATAAACAAGACGATGGCACAGCTTAAAGCCGCCAATATGACAGGGTAATCCATAGTAATCATGTTAAATCTTTCGGGAGGTTTTTAGCGTAGCCTATAGGATACGTAAAGGTGCTTTATGAACAATCGGGTCTTTGGCGTGTACCTAGGAATGTATGATGGAATGTTCTTGATGAGTCTGCTTGGTAAAAATAAAAGCGATTATAAGGGCGACACTAAACGCCGAGAGAAACCAACTTGCCCAAATAATAAGGTTAAAAAGACTGGAACCAACCCCAGCGAAAAAAACCGCCATCATGAACGGTAATTGATCAACACCCATCTTTTTTTCTAACTTTAGGAATATCAAAGATACAGACAACAAAAAAGAAAAGGCACCAATAAATCCGATGTCAAAAAGAATTTGTAAATGAATATTATGCGGCAGTTTACTAGCCAAAGGAATGTTTTGCAAATGCTGCGAAAGATGGGTGCCTTCATATTGTACACCGGACGATAAACCGTACCCGAAAAGAGGCTTTCGTATCACGTGTTCGGAAAATCCACTGTAAGCTGACAGTCGAATATCGCTAGAAGTCTTTGTGTTTAGCTGCTGATAAAATGGTAATGCTTTTAATTTAGTGGGAATCCCAGACATGATAATTGGAAGGATGGCAATAAATGAAAACCAGAAAACGACGAGAAGAGGACGCATCGCCCGATTTTTAAATAGTTTCATGATAAGAAGAACGCTTCCTCCCATTAGGCCGCTGACTAAGGCGGACTGGGAGTCTGAGTAAGAACACGCCATCAAAAGTGCTATATAGCTGACCATCCATAATTTTGTGGATTTTGCCCAAAGCCAAGGAGAAATGGAGAAAAAGGCTAAATTCACCAGAACCAATGATTTGGACAAATCCAGTCGGTTGCTTGCCGAGAAAATGGCCTTTCTCTCAGAGAGGCCGAGATAGGAAAAAATAGTCTGAAAATAGTTCTCTGTGTAGTACAACAGTCCATAACAAGCACCGGAAACAACACCAAATATCAGAGCTGGTAAGAGCAGTTTTTGTATCTGTGCAAATTGGCGTTGGCTTAAGCTGTTCAATAAATTAGCAGCCAGCAATGTAAAAGCTGAAATCATAATGAGTCGCGATGTTGTATCAAGTGTCGCTTGCTGATTTTCTGACCAGAAGTAACTGGCTGACACATAAATTAAAAAACCGATAAGACTTAATGTTTCCGGCGTTCGCAACTCTGGAAGAGCGTTTCTTGTGCGGAAAATATGAACCGCCCCAGCAATGCCAATTAAGAAAAGCAGAAGCTGACAGGATCTGGGTGCGAATGGAACTATCAGTCCCAATGGTGTTAATGCCAGAGGGATGCACCATTTTTTGAAGGATGCGTTGATCTCTTGAAAAGATATTATCATATTGAGTCCGTAACAGAATATTGCAAAATATAGCCTGATGATTAACGGCATGTAAAGAGTATGAGCCTCAGGACGGCTATTGAAACGATGGCACGTCAATATGCTTCAAAAATCTACTGAAACTCACACGTCCAGAATTCATTTCGGTAAATTGTTTTTGCGCGACCAGTCCATATTGTTGTCGTGTGGTTTCGTCACCATCCATTCAGCTACTGATAGAGCGTCTGCAAGTTTTGCGCCAGAATATCAAAGCTGAACCTTCTGGAAATGGTTTGTTGCCCTTTAACACCCATTTGCGAACGCAGTGGTGCATTTTGAATGAGTTCGCCCAGCGCACTTGCCAAAGCCTCGACATTTCCGGTCGGGTAAATTTTGCCACCATTGTCTTCCGGGTTGTCAGTGCCAAGTATTTCGACCGGACCGTCTGCATCCGAAGTAACGACCGGTAGCCCGACCCGCATCGCTTCACCAATGACCAAACCGAAAGCTTCCGTGTAGCTCGTCAAGCAGAAAATATCGTGCGTTTGAAATTTCTCTTCCAAGTTATTGACCCATCCACAAAAGTTGACATTCTTTAAGTTGAGCGTATCGGCCATTTTGCACAGAGAAGGATATTCAGGGCCGTCACCAAAAAAATTGATATGGCAGTTCAGGCCGTGTCGTTGTAAAATCTCTGCGGCGGCAAGCAAATCAACAAAACCCTTTTTGGCAACCATACGTCCGGCGGCCATTATTTTTATCGGTTCTTTTGATGATGCTTTAGACGTCTTGAGTTTTTCAGGGACGTCGAACGCATGGGGGATAACCAGCGTGTGTTGGTCGTGATAAGACGCGGAAGCGAGAAAGCGTTTTTGTGTTCTCGTTGTTAAAAAGATGATATTCGCCGTCTCACTCAGATATCTCAGTTTGCCAGAATGATTAATGATATAGGTTTTATGGCGATATGCGTAAAATTTTCTAATCAATCTTGCATTGTGCAAAAGCAGGGTTGATGCCCCACTGATTACTTTTTTAAGAGTCGGGCTAAACACAAAGTGGGTCACTAAATGCCATTTCAGGACACGTGGCGGGAGAACAATAAGGTCAACATTTTTCATCTTTTCCAGTTCTACAATCGACGGTGAGATATCGGGAATAATAATCAAATGCCTGACATTCGATATAAGCAAGGCTTTGGAGTAAATAATCAAGGAATTGGCAATGCCGCCAGCGATTTTATCCGTCGTTACCGATACAATGCTTTGTGTCATGCCACATTCTCCAAAAACCATTTATAGGTCTGCGTCAGCCCCTCTTGCAAGCTGATTTGGTGCTGCCAGCCTAGCGTATGAATTTTTGTGACATCAAGCAATTTACGCGGTGCGCCGTCTGGTTTGTCGGCGTCAAAGGCCAGTGCGCCGTCAAAGCCAACCACTTGTTTGATGCTCTCAACCAGTTCAATAACGGTTATATCTTCGCCCGTGCCGAGATTGACATGTTCCATATCAGAATAATTTTCCAGCAGAAATACAATCCCGGCAGCGCAATCATCAACATGCAAAAATTCGCGCCGCACCTTGCCCGACCCCCACACTTCCATAGTGGCTGCGCCGCTTTGTTTGGCTTCGTGGCATTTGCGTATCAAGGCCGGAATGACGTGGCTTGAGCGCAAATCAAAATTGTCATGCGGGCCATAAAGATTGGTCGGCATGGCGGAGATAAAATCAACACCATGTTGTTTGCGATAGGCTTGGCACAGTTTAATCCCGGCGATTTTGGCAACCGCATAGCATTCATTGGTTGCTTCCAGCGCACCGGTGAGCAGGGCGGTTTCACGCATTGGCTGGTCGGCAAATTTTGGATAGATACAGCTTGACCCCAGAAACAGCAATTTTTCGAGTTTTTGCGCCAAAGCGGCATCAATCATATTGGCGTCAATCATCAGATGCGCATAACTGAAATCAGCCGGATAAGTGTCATTGGCCAAAATACCGCCAACGCGGGCGGCACAAATAATGACACCATCTGGCTTTTCTGCCGTCATCCAGTCTTCCACTTGTTGCTGGCGTGTCAGGTCAACATTATCGCGCCCGACTGTCACAACGGTGCAGTCGCATTTTTCCAATCGGCGCATCACGGCGCGACCGACCATGCCCCTGTGTCCGGCGACCCAAATGCGCTTGCCAGCCAAGCGATACATTAAAATTCCGCAAGTTTAATGTCAGGCCGCGGTTGTTTGGCATTGTGCAGAGCCACGCACACCATTTCTGAAACCAGTGCTTCCAGTTCGATTTTGGCTTCCCAGCCCAAAACCTCTTTGGCCTTGCTTGGGTCGCCGACCAACAAATCAACTTCGGTTGGACGAAAATAGCGTGGATCTATCTCAACCAGAACGGCACCGGTTTTGGCGTCCTTGCCAATCTCGTCAACACCCGAGCCTTGCCAGACAATCTCGCGTCCGACTTCGCCAAAAGCCAGCTCGACAAACCGGCGCACGGTTTCGGTGCGACCCGTGGCCAGCACAAAATCATCGCCGCGCTCATACTGCACGATTTTCCACATGCCTTCGACATATTCACGCGCATGTCCCCAGTCGCGCTTGGCGTCAAGATTACCGAGATAGAGTTTTTGCTGCTGACCGATTTCAATGGCGGCAACGGCCATGGCAATTTTTTGCGTCACAAAGGTTTCACCGCGCATCGGGCTTTCATGGTTGAACAAAATGCCGTTGGAGGTGTGCATATCATAGGCTTCGCGATAATTCACGCAAATCCAATAAGCATAAAGCTTGGCCACGCCATAAGGTGAGCGCGGATAAAACGGTGTCGTCTCGCTTTGCGGCACTTCGTGCACTTTGCCATATAGCTCTGAAGTCGAGGCCTGATAAAAGCGCGTTTTTTTGCGCAAACCCAGCGTGCGTATGGCTTCCAGAAAACGCAATGTGCCAAAGGCATCAGCATTGGCTGTATATTCCGCCGTCTCAAAACTCACTTGCACATGGCTTTGCGCCGCCAGATTGTAAACCTCATCCGGCTCAATTTGCTGCACCAGTCGCATGATATTGCTACTGTCGGTCATGTCGCCATAATGCATGAAAAATTGCACGTCTTCAGTATGCGGGTCGGTGTAAATATCATCTACCCGTGCCGTATTGAAGGAAGAAGCACGTCGTTTAATGCCATGCACTTCATACCCTTTTGCCAGCAAGAACCGCGCCAGATAAGCACCATCTTGTCCTGTGATGCCCGAAACCAGTGCTTTTTTATGCGGCATATGCATCCCCTTTGCGGTTCTTGGTATAATGATTATCGGTTTTTGTCCATGTTGCATTTTTTATGCGTGCGCGATAGGTTCCGGCAGATTGTCAGG
>CAYQFO010000110.1:0-5351 GCA_964416815.1 uncultured Rhodobiaceae bacterium
AACAAAGGGGCCAAGATTGCCATTGAAGTGCCGGTGAATTTTCTCAATGAAGATATTTGCCCCGGCCTGAAAGTAGGCGGCGTGCTGAATGTGGTGCGCTATACGGTCGAATTGAACTGTCCGGTCGACAACATCCCCGCCAGTGTGGAAATTGACCTTACCGAGGCGGAAATGGGGGACAGCATGCATATTTCCGGCGTCAGCCTGCCCGATGGCGTGGTGCCAGTGATTAGTGACCGCGATTTCACCATTGCCACCATCGCCGCACCGGCAGCCCTACGCAGCGAAGAAGAAGAAGCAGCCGATGAACTCGAAGGCGAAGAGGAAGGCGAAGAAGGCATCGAAGGCGAAGAAGGCACCGAAGCTGCCGAAGAAGGCGAAAAAGGCGAAAAAGGCGAAAAAGGCAAAGAGGAATAAGGCCTGCGCCTGTCGCACTCAAATCTGAACTGGGGCTTGCCATGCTGCTGATTGCCGGGCTGGGAAATCCGGAAAGAAAACACGCCAATAACCGCCATAATATCGGTTTTATGGTCGTCGATGCGCTGGCCGCACACTTTGACTTTACGCCTTTTGTTAAAAAATTTCATGGGCATTTCAGCGAAGGTGGTATTGGCGCCGAAAAAGTTTTGCTGTTGAAACCGCAAACTTTTATGAATCGCAGTGGTATCAGCTTGGCCGCCGCAATCAATTTTTACAAACTTACCGGCAATGATATGGTTGCCTTTTACGATGAGATGGACCTGGCGCCCGGCAAATTGCGGATGAAAATCGGCGGTGGCTTGGCTGGTCATAACGGCTTAAAATCAATTAAAGCGCATATCGGTGCCGATTTTCGCCGCGCCCGATTGGGCATCGGCCATCCGGGCGATAAGACCCAAGTGAACAGCCATGTGTTGAGCAATTTCAGCAAAGCCGATGGGGAATGGCTGACGCCGTTTATTAACGCGCTCGTGCAACATGCGCCCTTATTGGTGAACGGCCAAGACGCCACTTATCAAAATCGTGTGCATGAGGCTATGCAGAGCGTCTTAACGGAGAGCGAATAATGGGATTTCGCTGTGGTATTGTCGGCTTGCCCAATGTGGGTAAATCAACGCTGTTCAATGCGCTGACAAAAACCGCCAATGCGCAGGCGGCAAATTTTCCGTTTTGCACGATTGAGCCGAATATCGGCGATGTCGCCGTGCCCGATGCCCGCCTCGATACGCTGGCTGAGATTGCCGGTTCAGCGCAACGTATTCCGGCGCGGTTAAGTTTTGTTGATATTGCCGGTTTGGTGCGCGGGGCCTCCAAGGGCGAAGGGCTGGGCAATCAGTTTCTGGCCAATATCCGCGAAGTGGATGCGATTGCCCATGTGTTGCGGTGTTTTGAAGACAGCGACATCACCCATGTTGAAGGCCGCATTGACCCGCTCGCCGATGGGGATGTGGTCGAAACCGAATTGATGCTGGCCGATTTGGAAAGCCTTGAAAAGCGCGAAACCAGTTTACGCAAAAAAACCACCACCAAAGACAAAACCGCCATTGCCGAATTGGAATTGGTGGAGCTGGCACTGGCCGAATTGCGCGAAGGGCGTCCGGCGCGCAAGGCCTAACTGCCTAAAGGCCGTGAACGCGATTTCAAAAACCTGCAACTGATAACCGCCAAGCCAGTGATTTATGTCTGCAATGTAGCCGAAGAAAACGCCGCCACCGGTAATGCGCTATCGGCCAAAATCGTCGAAAAAGCCGCCCTCGAAAATGCCGAAACCGTGGTGATTTCCGCCCGCATTGAAGAAGAGCTGGCACAATTGGAAGATGGTGAACGACTGGAATATCTACAAAGTCTGGGATTGAAAGAGCCGGGGCTTAATCGGTTGATAAGACAGGGCTATGCGCTTCTTGACCTGATTACCTATTTCACCGCCGGCCCGAAAGAAGCGCGTGCTTGGACGATTAAGCGCGGCACGACGGCACCGCAAGCGGCGGGCGTCATCCACACCGATTTTGAGCGCGGCTTTATCAAGGCCGAGACTGCAAGCTATGACGACTACACCGCCCATAAGGGCGAACAGGGTGCGCGCGATGCCGGTCGCCTACGCCAAGAAGGCAAAGACTATATCGTCCAAGACGGCGATGTCATGCTGTTCCGCTTTAACGTGTGATAGATGATTTATCGCAAATAATCGGCGATGGCATCCACCAACACCTCTTTATCATTCGCCGTAAGAATTTCAGACTCCTCCAGATGGTCCATTAACCGATTCAATGCCGCATCGCTTAAACGCCCTTTTGAAGAAGCCTTTTTGATTTTCTCCGCAGGATATTGAACGGGGCGGCACGAAATAAAACTACTTTCCCTCAACATCTCAGGCCAGTCGTCTTGGGTAATAAACATAACGCCTTCGCGATTACCTGAAGTGTTTATAAACAAGAAAATATTTTCACGGACACATATCAAAACATGCAATTTATATTTACGAGGATGATTTTCTGCTTGGTTTGAAACAAACCCCAATATGTCGCCACACTGCATTTTGTGGTTAGAGGACATACTGGTCAGTAAATCGCAACTCCTCTACCAAACTCTCTTTATCCGCATTTTCGTCAATCATATCTTCAACGCGTATAGGATTACTTGCCTTGCTTTTATTACGAGCGTCCCACGCCTGCTTATAAGCTGGGTGTTCGTGGGTTAGGTCAAACAGTTTGCCAAAACTCATAGAGCCATATTCTTTGACAATCCCATCAAGAACCCGACAATCACTTACTGAAAGGATACGTCGGTCAACATCGCGGCACGGATTTTCCGCATATATTCGGTCACCACGTTTGATTAACGCAAATGGCAACTGAGCGAAATCCACTTTTCCCGCCAATCGCTTGTTTTGCTTGATAATGTCATAGGTTGTTGAAGCAACAGGGCCGTTTTCCATGGCCACCATCTGGTCATAGGTTATTGGCCGACCATATTTGTTGAGATGTTTCTTATCAGCTAAATAAACCAGTTTCACAATCTTGTAAGCATCAAACTCAATAGGCTGATGAACCAAATACAAGATGGTTTCAATGATTTTGTCTATTTTCGGCTTAAAACGAATGTCATTCGCCCTTAACATTCAAGCTCCATATCCAAACCTTGTTGGAATTGGCATGATTATCGCCCTGTTTTGTCAAACATGCAAGTTTTTTGGCATATCCATTCAATGCTTATCGGCCCAGATTTTGCGCATGGAGAAATACATCAGGCCAGTGAAAATAAGTAGATAAATCATCACCATAAAGCCGATACGTTTGCGTGCCTCCAGTTCCGGCTCGGCGGTCCAGTTGAGAAAATGCGTCACATCCAGCGACATTTGTTCAACCGTGGCCGGTGTGCCGTCGGCATAGTCCACCAAATCATCCACCAAGGGCGCGGGCATGGCAATCACCCCGCCCGGCATATAAGGATTATAATAAAAGCCGTCGCGCATCTGCATGTCTGCCGGTTTTTCTTTATAGCCGGTCAACAGAGCATGGATATAATCCGGCCCGCCACTGCGCGCCTTGGTTATCAACGATAAATCCGGCGGATAAGAACCGCCATTGGCGGCGCGGGCGGCATTTTTATTCGGATAAGGCGCAACAAAACGATCGCGGGGCAGGCCGGGACGGTCAAACATATCGCCGAACGCATCGGGGCCATCAGTCACGCTATATTCAGCCGCAATCGCCTTGACTTCGGCTTCGCTAAATTCCGGCCCTCCGGCTCGGCTCAAATTGCGAAACCAAATATGCTCCAGCGCATGGCAGCTCGCGCATACTTCTTTATAGACCTGAAAGCCACGCCGTAACGCATTGCGGTCATAGGTGCCGAAGGCGCCGGAGAAGCTCCAATCCACGCGCGGAGTCGCGCTTGCATCCTCCGCCGCACCGACACGAAAGACAAGCCCGCCAACCAAAATCATGGGCAGAATCATCGCACTCATGACGGATTTTATTGCAAATTGAGCCATCTAAGCAGCCTGCCCGTCGGCTTGCTCTTTCGGCAAAACCGGTAATGAAATGCTTTCCGGCACATCCTGCGGCTGTTCAATCTTGCCTAAGACCGGAAGTACAATCAGGAAATGCGCAAAATAATAAATCGTTCCGATGCGCGCCAAAATAATGTAAACACCTTCCGCTGGTTGTGCGCCCAGATAGCCCAGCAATAAGCAATCCAAGACAAATAACACAAAAAACTGACGAAACAGCGGGCGATAACGCGCCGAACGCACTTTCGATGTATCCAGCCACGGTAACAAAAACATGATGAAAATCGCAGCAAACATCAGCACAACCCCGCCCAGCTTATCCGGCACGGCGCGCAAAATGGCGTAGAACGGCAGCAAATACCATTCCGGCACAATATGCGCCGGGGTCACCAACGGGTTTGCCGGAATATAATTATCCGCATGACCCAACGCATTCGGCGCAAAGAAAACGAAATAACAAAACAAAATAAGAAAAACCGACAGCGCAAAACCGTCTTTCACCGTGTAATAAGGATGGAAGGGCAGCGTGTCTTGCCCGTCTTTCACCGACACACCCACCGGATTGTTATTGCCCGTCACATGCAACGCCCAAACATGCAATATAACAACACCGAAAATGATGAACGGCAACAAATAATGCAGCGAGAAAAAACGATTCAATGTCGGATTGTCAATCGCATAACCACCCCACAACCACATAGCGAGACTTTCGCCAATCACCGGAATAGCCCCGAACAGATTGGTAATCACCGTCGCGCCCCACAGGCTCATTTGTCCCCATGGCAACACATAACCCATAAAGCCGGTGGCCATCATCAAGAGATAAATAATCACGCCCAAAATCCACAATACTTCGCGCGGCTCTTTATATGAGCCGTAATACATGCCACGAAATATATGAATATAAACGGCAAGAAAAAACATCGACGCGCCATTGGAATGAATATAGCGCATGAGCCAACCATAATTCACATCGCGCATAATATGCTCAACCGAGCCAAAAGCGAAATCAACATGCGGCGTATAATGCATGGCCAGAACAATGCCGGTAATGATTTGCACCACCAGACAAAAAGTTAGAATACCGCCGAATGTCCACCAATAATTGAGGTTTTTCGGCGTTGGATAATCTATAAAACTGTCCTGCACCAAACGCATAATAGGCAGACGGTCATCCATCCATTTGGCGAAGGCATTGCTCGGCGCATAAGTGCTTTTACCGCTCATAAAATTTTTCTATCCGATTTTAACACGTCTATCGCCAACAAATTTATATGGCGGAATTTCAAGATTTTTCGGTGCCGGGCCTTTACGAACACGCCCTGACGTATCGTAATGCGACCCATGGCAAGGGCAGAAC
>CAYQFO010000111.1:0-5319 GCA_964416815.1 uncultured Rhodobiaceae bacterium
GCACCTTGGCTGGCGTGGCCATGTGCCTAAAACAAAAAAAACCCGATGTGCGCATTGCCGCCGCCGACCCAATGGGGGCGTCCATGTATCACTGGTATGTCAATGGCGAGCTAAAAGCCGAAGGCAGCTCCATCACCGAAGGTATTGGGCAAGGTCGCGTCACCGCCAATCTCGAAGGCGCGCCGATTGATACGGCCTATCAAATACCCGATGGCGAAGCCCTGCCAATCGTGTTTGACCTCTTAAGGGATGAAGGTCTGTGCCTTGGCGGCTCCAGCGGTATCAATATCGCCGGGGCCATACGCATGGCCGAAGAGCTTGGCCCCGACCACACCATCGTCACCGTTCTATGCGATTATGGCACCCGCTATCAGTCGAAACTTTTTAATCCCGATTTTTTGAAAAAACAAAACCTACCCTATCCGGATTGGCTTTAGCGCGATGCGTCTTTTTTTTACCGGTCTGAGCCTTTTTTTTACCCGCCTCAGCCGCTTTCAAAACCCCCTAAACTTTGGCAACCGTTTTCCGACACTGGTGACGCATCTTGCGATGCAGACCCCTTTTCCACCACACCAGCCGACACCCAGTCTTCACGGCGAGCTACCAGACGGCTTGCGTATAGAGCCTCAAACCACCATGCCCTTGTCCGCCTATCGCGCCCTTTATCATGCTGTCGGGCAACAATGGCGGTGGGTCAATCGGCGGCATCTGAGTGACCGGCAATTGTCAGCCCTGATACACAATCCTCACATCGAAATTTTTGTGTTGCGCGACGGGGCGCATAATGTCGGTTATGTGGAACTTAATTTTCGTCAATTTCCGGAAGTGGAAATCGTCTTTTTTGGATTGATTGACAGCTATATCGGTCGCGGCATTGGTCCAAACATGCTGGCCTATGCGCTGGACTATATTCGCCAACGCCAAGCCACCCGCATTATCATCCAGACCTGCACGCTCGACCACCCTTCCGCTTTGCCGCTTTATCAAAAGGCAGGCTTTACCCCCTTTAAGCACAAACACGTCACGGTGATTGACCGCGCCGGTTAAAGCACCTGATATTAAAGGACTTGGCTGAGGAAAAGTCTGGTGCGCTCATTTTCAGGATTGGCAAAAAATGCTTCCGGCGTGTTTTGTTCGACAATCTCGCCTTCATCCATGAAAATCACCCTATCGGCCACTTGGCGGGCAAAGCCCATTTCATGCGTCACGCAGACCATCGTCATGCCGTCTTGCGCCAGCTCCACCATCACATCCAGCACTTCCTTAATCATTTCAGGGTCAAGCGCCGAGGTCGGCTCATCAAACAGCATAATACGCGGGTTCATGCACAGCGCACGGGCAATCGCAACACGCTGCTGCTGACCACCCGATAACTGCCCCGGAAATTTATCCGCTTGATCGGGAATTTTTACCCGTTGTAGATATTTGTGCGCCGTTTCCTCGGCTTCAAGACGCGCTATATGTTTGACATAAATCGGCGATAAAGTGCAATTCTCCAACACCGTCATATGCGGAAACAAATTGAATTGCTGAAAGACCATACCGGCATGGGTGCGCACTTCTTCCAGACTTTTAGCGTTGGCGTCCAGCACCACGCCCTCAACTTCAACCAGCCCTTCTTGATGTTCCTCCAGCCGATTAATACAGCGTATCAGCGTTGACTTGCCGGAACCAGAAGGCCCGCAAACAACAATTTTCTCCCCCTGTTGCACCTGTAAATCAATGTCGCGCAACACATGAAAATTGCCGAACCATTTATTAAGTTTTTCAATACGAATCATCGGCGCACTCATTTACGTTCTCCTAATTTGTTTCCGTTGACAGGCGGCGTTCCATAAATATCGAATAGCGCGACATCGCAAAACAGAATATCCAAAACACAAATGCCGCAAAAGCATAACCCGTAATATGCGTTTCCGGTGTTGCCCAAGCAGCGTCGGTGAAGTGGAATTGCACAATCCCCAACAAATCAAACAGGCCGACAATCAACACCAATGTCGTATCTTTGAACAGTCCGATAAATGTATTGACAATGCCCGGTATCACCAATTTCAAAGCCTGCGGCAACACAACCAACCGCGTGGTTTTCCAATAGCCCAGCCCCAGCGCGGCTGCCGCCTCATATTGGCCTTTGGGAATGGCCTGCAAACCACCGCGCACCACTTCTGCCATATAGGCCGAAGAAAACAACGCAACGCCAATCAGGCAACGCATTAATTTGTCAAAATTAACCCCATCGGGCAGGAAAAGCGGCAACATGACACTGGCCATAAACAGCACGGTAATCAATGGAACACCACGAAAAATCTCGATAAACCCAATACACAGACTGCGTATCATCGGCAAATCCGACCGCCGCCCCAGTGCCAATAAAATGCCCAAAGGCAAAGAGGCGACAATGCCGGTAATCGCCACCACCAAAGTCACCAATAGGCCGCCCCATTCGGTTGTCTCAACAACCGGCAGACCAAACCAGCCGCCAGTCAGCATGGCAAAAGCAAATATCGGATAAAAGCCAAGCAGATAAATCGCATTGGCGCGCTTAAACGGCAATGGCGGTATCAACATCGGCAGCAGCCCAAACAATCCGGCCGCAAAAACCAGATTAACCCGCCAATGCTCACCCTCATCATAACGGCCATAAATAAACTTGTTAAACTTGGCCTCAATAAACGGCCAGCACGCCCCCTGCACATCTTTCAAACAAGCCGTGCGGTCAACACCCTCAAAACTGGCATCAAACACTGCCCACGCCAATAATCCGTCAAACACCCAAAAAATCAAATAGGCAGCCAGCAGCGTCAGTGCCGTATCAAAGCGCGTGGCAAACAAATTGCGCCGCGCCCAGCCGAACACCCCAATCGTGCCGACAGGGGCAGGTCGCGGCGGCGTAACAGTCCAGCTATTGGTTGGTGCACTCATGTGCTACCCGCCAAAGCCACGCGTTTATTATAGATATTCATCGCCCATGAAGTGAGCAGGCTCAGTGTCAGATAAACCATCATGGTAATGAGAATAATTTCAACCGCCTGCCCCACTTGCGTCAACGTTGTGCCGGCAAAAACCGAAACAATATCCGGATAGGCAATCGCCACCGCCAGTGATGAGTTCTTCGTCAAATTAAGATATTGGCTGGTGAGAGGTGGGATAATCACCCGCAAGGCTTGCGGTATCACCACCAGACGCAAGGCCAGATTATCCGGCAGACCGAGTGCCGCCGACGCTTCGCTTTGCCCCTTATCAACCGACAAAATTCCGGCACGAACGATTTCGGCAATAAACGCCGCCGTATAAAGGCTCAAAGCAATCAACAGCGCGGCAAATTCGGGAATGACAGTCGCCCCGCCGCGAAAATTAAATCCTCTAAATTCTGGCATATCCAGCGTAAATGGCTGGCCACCCAAAATTATCGCCACCGCCAAAGCACCCAACGCGACCATGCCCAGTGGTTTCCAGACTGGCAAATTATGTCCCGTTTGCATGAGGGCCTGATGGCTACGGCGACGCAAAAACACAAAAATCACAAAAATGGCGGACAAAGCCGCCATATACCAACCAATGTCCGGCTCTGCCACTGGCCATGGCAGCTGAATGCCGCGATTGCTGAAAAACACGCCTTCCAGCGGAGCGAAAGCTTGGCGCGGCGTGGGCAGATTGCGCAGCACGCCGAAATACCAAAACATGATTTGCAAAAGTAGCGGCACATTGCGGAAAATCTCTATGTAAAGAGTGGCCAGACTGGCCACCAGCCAATTGCGTGAGAGCCGCGCCACACCCAACATAAAGCCGATTGCCGAAGCAAAGAAAATCCCCAACACAGAAACCAGCAAAGTATTCAGCAAGCCGACCAGCAATACGCGGCTATAATTGCTGTCCTCGCTATAAGCAATGAGTGTCTGATTGATACCAAAACCAGCCCGTTCACCAAGAAAACCAAAACCGGAGGCGACATTTTGCCGTTCCAGATTGCTGGCCAAATTACCAAGCAACCACGCAAACATCAGCGCAACAGCCAGAAAAACGACAACCTGTGCCATAAATTGACGGCTTTGGAGGCGCGCAAGCAAGGCTTAGCCGCCTCTATTCTTAACGAATGGGTGGCGCATATTGCAGGCCGCCATTTTTCCACAGCGCGTTAACGCCACGCGCAATACCAAGCGGTGTGTTTTTACCGACATTGCGCTCAAACACCTCGCCATAATTACCGACTTGTCTGATAATATGAAAGGCCCAGCTTTTGCCGACACCCATATTGGCACCGAATGTGCCGTCGAGTCCCAATAGGCGGCGAATGGCCGGATTTTTCGAGCCGCGCATTCTTTTAGCATTTTTCGAGGTTACGCCAAGCTCCTCGGCATTAACCATGGCGAAATGCGCCCATCGCACAATGTCGCCCCACTGATCATCGCCTTGACGCACAACCGCCCCAAGCGGCTCTTTGGAAATAACGTCCGGCAGCACAATATGTGCTTTCGGGTCGGTCAACTTTAAGCGTTGCGCATAAAGTGCTGAATGGTCGGTCGTGTAAGCATCGCAACGACCGGTATTATAGGCCGCCACCGCTTCATCGGCTTTTTCAAAGGCAACAATTTCATATTTCAAATTATTGCTACGAAAATAATCGGCGGCATTGAGTTCGGTGGTCGTACCCAGATTGGTACACAGCGATGCACCATCCAATTGCTTTGCGCTTGTAATCCCCAGAGCTTTACGCACCATAAAGCCCTGCCCGTCATAATAATTGATACTGGTGAAATCAACCCCCAGTGCCGTGTCACGATGCATTGACCAAGTCGTGTTGCGGGCCACCACATCAACTTCCCCCGATTGCAATGCGATAAACCGCTCCTTGGCCGAGAGCGGCGTAAATTTCACTTTTTTGGCACTCCCAAAGATAGCCGCTGCAACAGCCCGACAAATATCAATATCAAGACCGCCCCAATTGCCTTTGTCATCGGGATTGGAAAAGCCGGGCAAGCCTTGCGAAACGCCGCATTTCATGTAACCACGTTTTTTCACCACCGAAAGCGTTGATTCCGCCGCCATGGCCGAGCCGCACTGCCATGCAAAAACAAATAAAAGAATTCCTAATGGACGTTTCATCATCGCTATCATATTGAGTGGCCTCCTGATAAACTGCCGTCATCTTAACATCAAAGCGGAGAAAAGAAACAAGTGAAAGACGAAAGTAAGTATATAACAGCTGGTCGCCATCCAGATGCCCATTTCGGTGCCGTTAGCACACCCGTCTATCACGCCTCGACCATCATTCACCCATCGCTTGAGGCGATTCGCAAACGCACCCCCATGCCCTACACC
>CAYQFO010000112.1:0-2560 GCA_964416815.1 uncultured Rhodobiaceae bacterium
ACCGCCTTGTCAATATTCGGCACGCGATTGCGCAGCATGTCAATAATCTCGGTATATTCCTGCGGCATGGTATAGCCGACCGTATCGGGGATATTAACCGTCGTCGCCCCGGCCTTGATGGCGGTTTCAACCGTGGCGCACAAAAAATCGCGGTCGCTACGTGTTGCATCTTCCGGCGACCACTCCACATTGTCGGTATAGCTGCGGGCATGGGATACCGAAAAGGCAATCGCTTCCATCACCTCATCGGGCTGCATGTTCAGCTTATGCTTCATATGCACAGGGCTGGTGGCAATGAATGTATGAATGCGCGGGGATTTGGCATGTTTCACGGCTTCACCGGCGCGGTCAATATCTTTCACACCGGCGCGCGCCAAACCACACACAGTGGCATTTTTAACAATTTTGGCGATTTGTGAAACAGCATCAAAATCGCCGTTAGAGGAAATCGGGAAACCGGCTTCGATAATATCAACGCCCATCGCGTCCAATAATTCAGCGATTTGCAATTTTTCTTCCAGCGTCATTGACGCGCCGGGCGATTGCTCACCGTCACGCAAAGTCGTATCAAAAATATAAACCCGTTCGGCCTTATCAGCTTTCTGGCCGCTATTCTTATCTATCTGTGTCATCACTTCATCCTTTTCCTTTGCCAGATATTTTTCCGGCTATCACTGCCCTTATTAAATCCCCTGAGAATATGCGAGCCCATGAAATGTCGTTTCTCAGGGGCTGATAAGGAGAAGGATGGTTAGAGGATTCAGAGCGAAATCCGCGCACACGCCATCATCGCCAATTTCGGCGGACAATGGAGTCCATATTGAATGGTCACGCGTCATACACTCCTCAGCATAAGTGATTCTATCCACAGGGGACAATATACTTGTTTATCCAACGAAAACAGCCATGGCAAGCAATTTAAGCACCCGCCAACGGAATGCTTTGCCGTTTCACCTCACCAATCAAGAAATCCATCACCGCCCGCACATGCGCCAATTGCGCCAAATCATTGCGCGTCAGCAGCCATAATTCCAATGATCCGACAATATCCGGCCCGACCAGCCTTATCAGACCCGCAATCCCATCGGCATAAAAACACGGCAAAGCCGTCAGTGCATCGCCACCCAAAGCGGCATTGGCGCGCACACCAGCACCCGCCGCGCGCATCACCACATCGCCTTCGCGCTCGGCACGCGATAGCCACCAGAGCGGCCCCAAAGGGCGGTCATCCTCAGAGAAACCGATTATCTGATGCCCTTTAAGGTACCCCCCCACTGGTACTTGCCCAAATTTTTTAACATAATCAGCAGTCGCATACAGACCATAAGCAACATCGCCAATACGCCGCACCAACATATCACCCTGCGTCGGGCGCGCCAATCTGAGCGCAATATCCACATCGCGCAACGCATTAAAAACACGCGGCGCCGCACCGGGACCGCTGAGGCTCGGCTCAAGCTGGATATTCACAGCAATATCAGGTAATTGCATACGCAAACGCTGCATCGCCGGGGCCAATAAATGCCCAGCTATCACTTCCCCCGCACCCAGCTTAACAATGCCACGATAACTGCCGCCGCCAGCTTGAAAATCGCGCACCAATGACGACAAACGCTGGTCCACCGGCTCCAGTGCCTGCAGCAGCCGCGCACCGTCCTGCGTCAGTTCATAGCCAGAGCGTAATCGCTCAAACAACCGCGCTTCCAGTGCCTCTTCAAGATTGCCAATGCGCCGCAAAACCGTCGTCGTGTTGACCGACAATTCACGCCCCGCCGCCGACAGGCTGCCGCCCGCCACCACAGCTAGAAAAAAACGCAAATCATCCCAATCTAAATATCTCATAAACGCAATTATATAACCGCAAATATGAGTATTGCAAATACGCAGGAGTATTATTGCAAAAATAGACTCGCGCGGCATCAGCCATAAATAAGAAAATAAGAGTTTGACGAGGCCGAGATAAATTTTTAACCTGTGAACGATTCAAACAGGAGGAAAATTCCATGAGAAACTTCAATAAATCAATAATGGCCGCATCGGTTTGTGCCGCACTGACCCTCGGCGCGTGTTCTGCGCAACGCTTTACGATTTCGGGCGGAGCTGGTCAAATTGCCAAAGACGACATGAGCAACTTCTTTGTCTATGGTATTGGCCAAACAAACGAAATTAATGCTGCCCAGATTTGCGGTAGGGCCAGCAAAATTGTTAGCGTCGAGGCAGAGCAAACCTTTTTGAACGGTTTGCTGGGAGCCTTGACCTACGGTATTTACGCACCGCGTCAATATCGCGTGACCTGTAAATCATAATAAAAAGGGCGGCTCTGACCGATTCCAGAGCCGCCCTCATTCTTTCTAAATTATTGCTTCTCAATGCCCAGCGCGTGGTCCAGCGACAAACGGCCTGCGCCCTTAATAATCAACACCAGCAAAATAGTAATCCAAAACAGGCGTTGGTCAAGAACAGGCGCATCCACGAATCTGTCGAACCAACTGCCAATCGTAGCTGCGTCAGCCCGATGCCCGAAAATATCGGTCAATGATTGAACAATAATAAAGCCAAT
>CAYQFO010000112.1:2570-5281 GCA_964416815.1 uncultured Rhodobiaceae bacterium
GTCGTTGCCAATACCTCCATCAAGCTCGTCATCCCCTTCGCCACCATAAAGACGGTCGTTGCCATCTTCGCCGTAAAGATAGTCTTTACCATCTTCGCCGACAAGATAATCGTTACCAATATAGCCATAAAGCCAATCATCGCCAGTGCCGCCCCGCGTGTGAACAGACCCAAAATAATCAGCAAGGGCAAAATCACTTCAGCCCAGCTACCCAGCAACACAATCGCGGTGTAGAAGATATTTATTTGCGTCGTATCATAGCCGACCGCTTCGGTTATCGTCGGTAAAATTTGATAATAGGCGCCCGTGGTCGGTTGTAGAAAGCCGAAAAATCCCTCGCCAAATTTGGTCAAGGCCGACGACCAGTAATATCCGGCCAGCACAGCCGCAAATACGAAGCGCGCCAGATGCGGCAAAAACCAGCCATTAAGCGGCATAGCCATACGCTGCATCAGCGATGTATAGCAATCCATAAGTTCAGAAATTTTAGACATTGTTTTCTCCTTTTAGGTTTGAAAAAGTAACCGGTAAATACGGCCAAACGGTTTTGAGGCAAGTCAATTAAGGCCGCAAATCTGGCCTTCATGCACCAGCAAAGTCATGATGCGTTGCAGACCTTCAGGCGACAAAGCAGCCGCGCTTTCGGCAGCATTTTCAACAGCTGTGGCCAGCCTATCACCGGCCTGAAGGCGTTCGATGAAGTCGGCACCCCCGTCGGGGAGTTCAATCACTTGCGGGGTAAAATTTTGGTCCCGATAAACCAACACTTGCTGGGCTTGCATTTGCTCGGGGGCCGGGCCTTCATCATGCACAAACTGCCATAAATCATAAAGCGGCCAGTCCGAGGCCAACAGCTGTAGGGAGGCTGCCAATGACAGGCCATATTGCTCAACCGCATCGGTCAATAAGCGCGACGGTAGCAACGCCACATGATCGGCGGCGTGGTAACACATCAACCACTTGACCTCCAGCCGCGCCAAATCGGCAGCATAGGGAACATCTGCCAATGGCGCAAAGGCGGCCAGATGCTCCGGCAAATCATCGCCGTAATTCTGCAATAGCGGCGTTTGCGGTAAGTGCGAACGTACGTAGCTGTCGGCAAGGGCGGTGAACGCCGCCCCACCAATCAACTTGTTGAGATAAGGAAATTTGTCGGCCAATGCCGTGCGCAAGCTATAAACCACATTGTTTCGATAGATATTAAACCGTTCATCCACCGCATGTCCGGCAATCGGATGGCTTATGTCTGCCGGAACCGGCTGGTCGGGGTCTATCAGTGCCGACAAAAAAGCCTGTTGTGCGCTCTGGCTCATGCCACTTTTTCCTGTTCGCACACCGCCTGCAATATCGCATCCGCCTTACCGGCTTCGGCCAGCAATACCGACCAGTCAGGCACATGTGTGTCCCACTCAATCAGGGTTGGGCGCGCGCCGCATCGCCCAAGCACATATTCATATAAGTGCCAGACCGGTTCAGCCACTGGCGCACCATGATTGTCTATCAGCACCGCCATGCCCGAAACATCGCTATCCTCACTATGACCGGCCAAGTGTATCTCACCGACCGCAGCAAACGGAAAACCATCAAGATAGGCACGCGCCGACCAACCCAGATTGAAGCACGTCACATGCACATTATTGACATCAAGGAGCAGACCACAGCCCGTCTGCTCAACCAAAGCGGCAAGAAAATCGGTTTCTATTGCTGGACTGTCATAAGCCAAACCGGCAAAAACCAAATAGTGCGACGGGTTTTCGAGCAATAATGTGCGTCCCAGCACTTGCTGTGCATGGTCAACATTAATCACCAACCGATTCAATCCGCCCGCGCTATAATCCACCGGTAGTAAATCATTGGCAAATTGTCCGGGCAGCCCGGCCCACGCAATATGCTCGGAAAGCTGCGCGGGTTTCACGCGGTCGCATAAATCCCGCAACCGCATAAGATGCGCATTATCGGGCAAATCGCTCCCACCCAGCGACAGGCCGACGCCATGCACACTGACCGGCATTTTCTCAGCCAAAGCAGCCAACTGGGCGCGTGGCTCACCGCCTGCACCCATATAATTTTCGGCGTGGACTTCAAGCCAACGCACCACACCAGCTTCTTGCAGAAGCCCATCATAATGCTTGGGTTTGAAGCCTACGCCGATTGCTTGTGGCAGCATACGCGCTTAAGCAGGGTCGGGTTTGACAGAGTCGCGTTTCAGCGGCTTCAGTGCCCCCTTGCGCTCTTCATCATTGGCCTGCTTCGGTAACTCAATTTTTTCGCACATGCCTTTTTCAACAAACGTCCACGCATTGCCTTGATAATCGACTTTCGACGTACCCGCACATGTTGTACCCGGTCCGGCCGCGCAGTCATTCTTACCGGCTTTGGAAACGCCATAGCATTTTTCTTTTCCCTTAGATTTTTCAGCAGCAACCGGGGTCAATGATAGCGTGCCGACAGCAATGGCAACGACACTGGCAATGGCCAAGGATTTCGTCGGGAGAGTGGAATGATTTTTCATAATATGCACCTTTCACGTATTAAAACGCTTTCAGTGTAACCTTACCCGGTCGTAAGGCAAGAGCAATTCAACACTTATCCAATATGGGATAAACAAAAAGGAACACCCTAATTTTGGCCGCTAATTTTTAGAACGGTCAACCAATTGATTGGCGGCAATCCATGGCATTTTGGCGCGCAACTCGGCACCGATTTTTTCA
>CAYQFO010000113.1:0-5264 GCA_964416815.1 uncultured Rhodobiaceae bacterium
GCCGGGATTGCTGGTGAAGGCGACAATGCGTTGCGGCATTTGGCGGCCGTCAATGGTTTTGAATTATTGCCGCATGAAGCTGAGATTGGCGGACGGTTTTCGGTATTGAGTAATGTTGGTTTGCTGCACGCCCTCTGGGCCGACATTGACCCGCTTGCTGTGCGTGGCGGTGCCATGGGTGTGCTGGGTGCGCTGATGGATGGCGATGGCGTCGCCCATGACAGTGCGCAGGGTGCGGCCTTACAAATCGCGCATATGCAGGCCGGACGCATGGTAAACGTTCTCATGCCCTATGGCGACCGGCTTGAGCGTTTGTCTTTTTGGTATCGCCAGCTTTGGGCTGAAAGTCTTGGCAAGCAGGGCAAGGGTTCATTGCCGGTCAATGCGCTGGGACCAGTTGACCAACATAGCCAGTTGCAGCTTTATCTTGACGGGCCTGATGACAAATTGTTTACGCTCATCACCCATCCAATTCTTGGGCAAGGGGCAAAAGCACCGGCAAGTTTTGCCGATTATGGAGAACTGGCCGAACTGGCCGGACGCACGATGGGTGATTTGGTGGCGGCGCACGCACATGGCACTTATGATGCGCTGGTGGCACGGGCGCGTCCTGTGCGGGGCATCACATTATCGGCCATTGACGCCGAAACGATTGGTGCATTGGTGATGCATTTTATGCTGGAAGTGATTTTCACCGCCGATATTTTGGGTGTGAATCCATTTGACCAACCCGCCGTAGAAGAGAGTAAGATAGGTGCCAAGCATTATTTGACTGAAAGCCGATAGATGAGTGAAATTCGCCGCCTTTCAGAAGTGACGATAAACCGCATTGCTGCCGGTGAAGTGATTGACCGACCAGCTGGTGCGGTGAAGGAATTGGTTGAAAATGCCATTGATGCAGGTGCGCATCAAATTGATGTGAAACTTGTTGCCGGTGGCAAGGAATTGATAGTGGTCGAAGATGACGGCCATGGCATGGATGGCGACGCTCTGCGTCTGGCGATAGAGCGTCATGCGACATCGAAATTGCCGGAAGGCGATGCGGGCGACCGCCTGTTTCATATCAAAACACTGGGTTTTCGTGGCGAGGCTTTGCCGTCTATTGGGGCGGTGGCGCGGCTGAGCATTATTTCGCGTTCTGGTGATGGCGCCGAAGCCACGCAGATAAAAATTGAGGGTGGCAAGGTGGACGGTGTGCAACCGACGGCGGGTCGGGTCGGCACACGCGTTGAGGTGCGCGATTTGTTTTTTGCCACACCGGCGCGGCTGAAATTTTTGAAAAGCGATCGCGCCGAAAGCATGGCCGTCAACGATATTGTTAAGCGGTTGGCGATGGCGCACCCGACCATCGGCTTTTCGCTCACCAATGAGGAGCGTCGTAGCTTTTCGGTGTCTGCTCAAAGTGGTTCAGAAGCTGCCCTGAAACGTCTGTCGGCGATTATGGGTTCGGAATTTGAGGCCAATGCGATTGCCGTTTCCGCCGTGCGCGATGGGTTACGTTTGAGCGGTTTTGCGGGTGTGCCGACCTATAATCACGCCACGTCGCAGAAGCAATATCTGGTGGTCAATGGGCGTCCGGTGAAAGACCGGCTGTTGAACGGCGCGGTGCGCGGGGCCTATCAGGATTTTCTGGCTGGTAATCGGCATCCGGCGCTGGCGCTGTTTATTGAGATTGACCCGGGCGAGCTTGACGTGAATGTGCATCCGGCCAAAACCGAAGTGCGCTTTCGCGATGCTGGTTTGGTGCGCGGCATGATGGTTGGGGCGTTGCGCGCCGCCTTGGCCGAGGGCGGCCATCGCGCTTCCACCACTGTGGCCGATAAAGCGTTGTCGTCTTTTCGCCCCGGCACTCACGCCGCAACTGGTGCGGGTTCATCGCAGGCCAGCTTTGCCAATGCCGCAACCTTGCAAGCACCCGATGAAGGTTTTGAGAGTAAGGCGAAAGCCGCTGCCGATTGGCTCAGCACACCGCAAGGTGCCGATGCCGATAATGATGATGCGCCCACGCCCGATGCCGCCTTGCCGTTGGGCTTGGCGCGGGCGCAATTACACGAGACTTATATTTTATCGCAAACCCATGACGGCTTTGTGGTTGTTGACCAGCACGCGGCGCATGAGCGACTGGTCTATGAGCGGATGAAAGAGCAAATTGCTGCGCACGGCATTAAGCGGCAGATTTTATTGGTGCCGGAAATTGTTGAATTGGAGGAAGATGATGCCGCCCTGCTGCTGGGGCGGGTGGAGGAACTCACCGAGCTTGGTTTTGTGATTGAGCGTTTCGGCCCCGGCGCCCCGGGACGGGCGGCTGTTATGCTACGCGAAGTTGCTGCCATGCTTTATGGGGCTGATTGCCCGCAAATGTTGCGCGATATGGCACAAGAAATGCGCGAATTGGGCGAAGGTCGCGCCTTGAAAGAACGGCTGGAGGAAATCGCCGGAACACTGGCCTGTCATACATCGGTGCGCGCTGGTCGGCGTTTGAATGTGGCGGAAATGAACGCGCTTTTGCGCGATATGGAAGCTACGCCCAATTCCGGCCAGTGCAATCATGGTCGTCCGACCTATGTGGAATTGAAACTGGCCGATATTGAGCGCCTGTTTGGGCGGCGATAGATTAGCTGCGCGGTACGTCGAGCGTTTTCATGTCGGCTTCGCTTTTTTGGCTGAGGTCGGCATATTTTTTCATTTCCAGACGCGCAATCGTGCGGTTATGCACTTCATCCGGCCCATCCGCCAAACGCAGTGTGCGAATGCCGGAATACATCCGCGCCAAACCGAAATCTGTCGTTACCCCGCCGCCGCCATGCGCTTGAATGGCATCGTCAATGACTTGCAGTGCCATGCGCGGACCAGCCACTTTAATTTGCGCAATCTCGCTTTTGGCCACTTTGTTTCCTGCCGTGTCCATCATATAGGCTGCTTTCAACGTCAGCAGGCGGGTCATTTCGATATTGGTGCGCGCTTCGGCAATGCGTTGTTCCCAAATACTGTGGTCAATAATGCGCTTGCCGAAGGCGGTGCGCGTCATCAGCCGCGTGACCATTTTTTCCAGTGCGCGTTCGGTGACGCCAATCACACGCATGCAGTGGTGAATGCGCCCCGGGCCAAGGCCTCCTTGCGCAATTTCAAAACCGCGCCCTTCGCCCAGTAACAGATTTTCCGCCGGCACGCGCACATCTTTCAGCACAACCTCAGCATGGCCGTGCGGCGCATCATCATAGCCGAATACCGGCAGCATACGCACAACCTCAATACCTTTTGTATCCAGCGGCACCAGAACTTGGCTTTGTTGTTGGTGTAGCGGTGCCTCGGGATTGGTCTTGCCCATCACAATGGCAATGTTACAGCGCGGGTCGCCCACACCGGACGACCACCATTTACGCCCGTTAATGACATATTCATCGCCATCGCGCTCAATGCGAGTCTCGATATTGGTCGCATCCGAAGAGGCCACGGCCGGTTCGGTCATCAAAAAGGCCGAGCGGATTTTGCCCTCAAGCAGTGGTTCCATATATTCTTTTTTGTGGCGGTCATTGCCATAGCGTTCCAGCACTTCCATATTGCCGGTATCGGGCGCCGAGCAGTTAAAAACTTCAGACGCAAAACCAACACGTCCCATAATCTCGCATAGCGGCGCATACTCCAAATTGCTCAGCCCGAAGCCGCGCTCGCTTTCCGGCAGAAACATGTTCCATAAGCCATCAGCTTTGGCTTTTTTTTTCAAGTCTTCCAGAATTTTCGGCACTTGCCATGGATTTCCCTCGGCGCGGAAGGCATCCATTTGCTGCGCATAGGTCGCCTCATTGGGATAAATATGCGCGTCCATAAAAGCCTCAACGCGGGCAATCAATTCTTTGGTGCGGTCATTATGTTCAAAATGCATTTTGGCCTCCCTTTTTATGTATTGAGTTAAGCAGATGCCCAACTTATAGACAAGAGCAGTCGGTAAAATCTATGTTCGCTGTTTCCGCCGTTGCGCAAAGAATTCTTTCAGCAGTGCGGCGCATTCACCCTCAAACAAGCCGCCATAAACCTCCGGCGCGTGATGACAGCTCGGTTGGTTAAAAAGAGCGATGCCATTATCCACCGCGCCACCTTTTATATCGGCAGCACCATAATAAAGCCGGGAAAGGCGCGCTTCACCAATCGCGCCGGCACACATCGGACAAGGTTCCAGCGTCACATAAAGCGTGGCACCGGTCAGCCGCTCACTGCCAATGGCGGCTGAAGCGGCACGAATGGCCAATATCTCGGCATGGGCGGTCGGGTCATGGTCGCGGCGCATCCGGTTTTGCGTGGCCGCCAGAACACGGCCTTCGGCAGTGACCACAACGGCACCGACCGGCACTTCATTTGCTTTGGCGGCGGCGCGCGCTTGGTCCAGAGCTAGGTGCATATAATCATTTTTGCGCATCGGGCGGCAGGCTAGCATATAAGGTCTGAGACATGCTACACCACGCGCATGACGCAAAAAGAAAAGTCGGCCTATGCGGGCGAGCGCATTGCCAAAGTTCTGGCGCGTGCGGGTGTGTGTTCGCGGCGCGAGGCCGAGCGTTATATCGCCGCCGGTCGGGTGACGGTTGACGGGCGTAAATTATTAACGCCTGCTTTCAACGTCACGCCGCAGCAGATTGTCGCTGTGGACGGCAAGCCGATTGCCGCGCTCGAAGCCGTGCGCCTGTGGCGTTATCACAAACCGACGGGGCTGGTGACGACGATGCGCGACCCGCAAAATCGTCCGACGGTGTTTCAAAAACTGCCGTCCGATTTGCCGCGGGTGAATTCTGTTGGTCGCCTTGACATCAATACGGAAGGGTTGTTGTTGCTGACCAATGATGGCGGCCTCAAGCGTCATTTGGAACTGCCGATGACGGGCTGGCTCAGGCGTTATCGTGTGCGGGCTTTCGGTAAGGCCGATGAAGGAAAGCTGGCGGGGCTGAAAAAAGGTATCACCATAGACGGGGTTGATTACCGCTCCATAGAGGCGGCGGTGGAACGCAAGCAGGGCAGCAATGTATGGCTGACGATGACACTGCGCGAGGGCAAAACCCGCGAAATCAAACGCGTATTGGAACATCTGGACTTGCAGGTCAACCGGCTTATTCGGGTGTCGTTCGGGCCGTTTCAACTGGGCAGTCTGGCCAGCGGCAAGGTGGAGGAAGTGCCGCGCCGCGTGTTGCGTCAACAGCTTGGCAAGCACTGGAGCGTGCGGCGCGTGATGACAGCTCGGTTGGTTAAAAAGAGCGATGCCATTATCCACCGCG
>CAYQFO010000114.1:0-5213 GCA_964416815.1 uncultured Rhodobiaceae bacterium
TTCAAGCCCTCAATCGCCCCACGAAACCGAATTTGACCGTCTATCGCCCGAGTCACTTCCAATTTTGCTTCGTAGCCGACCCAGCGTTCAAAATCTACCGGTCGGGTTAGCGGCCGGGCCACCCCGGGGGAAGAAACTTCCAGCGCATAAGCACCGCCATTCATCGAAAGGCAAGGCGGTTCTTCCACATCCAGCACGCCCGACAATGCGTGACTGATAGCCTCGCAATCCTCAATCTTCAAACTACCGTCATCACGCTCGGCCATGACTTGCAAAATCATCTTTGTCCCCTGACCCGTTATGCGAATACGCACCAAACAAAACCCCAAATCGGCGACCACCGGCTCAATCAGCGGCAAAAGAGGTCGCGCCGCCCCAGGCGCCAATAAATGCGCTGGTGCATTGAAAGCATCGCATTCATTGCTCTCCATCAACCGATCTCCATCGCCGCCCCAACAAACCGCCGTCTGACGGCATACAAGCATAAAAAAAGTGGGACCCCTTCAGGCATCCCACTTTTGAAAAGCAGTCTGTTGGCGTTCACTATAGCCAAAAATGAGCGGCAGGCAAGTGCTGTTTGGCGGCGGCAAGCCCCGCGCACCTACAGGCTTTGCGGCTTTCTTTGCAGCCGCCGTGTAAAGTGCAAATAGCCGGGCCGCCGACCGGAGCGCAGGGCTTTGGTTTCATAGCGTGTGCCAGGCCAATCATGCGGCGGCAAGCGCCAATCTTCGGCTTTTTTCACCGGCCAAGCAAAGCCCCCATGCGTATAAATTGCCGCCAATGTCCAATCAAGATAATCGGCCATATCACTGGCCACAACAAACCGACCGCCCTCAACCAGCGCATTGAACACGGCCTCCAGATTATCCTGTTGCACAAACCGCCGCTTATGATGCCGCCTTTTCGGCCATGGGTCGGGATAAAGCAAAAACACACAATGCAAGCTCTGCGGTGGCAAAACATCCAACACATGGCGCGCATCATCATTGTAAATGCGGATATTGGTGAGACCTTCATCTTCAATTGCCAGCACTAATTTAGCGATGCCGTTAATGAATGGCTCGCAGCCTATAAAGCCGGTATCGGCAGCAGCTTTCGCACGCGCCCTTAAATGCTCGCCACCCCCAAAGCCGATTTCCAACGCATAGGCCGCAAATGGTTTGTCAAACCAGCTCTGTAACCCATCTGCTTGCAGATTTATTGTCAGTTCGGGTAGGCGTTCAGCCATCAACCGCATTTGATGCGGGCGTAGCTTATGCCCCATGCGGCGTCCATAAAGGCGGCGTTTTATACCGTTATCGCCGGTTTTAGAAGCCATTTGGCGGTTTATAATTCAGCCTTAATGGCATCGACCAAGTCGGTTTTTTCCCACGAGAAACCGCCATCGGCTTCGGGCATGCGGCCAAAATGACCATAGGCAGCGGTGCGGGCATAAATCGGCCTGTTCAATCCCAAATGCTCGCGAATGCCGCGTGGGCTTAAATCCATAGCTTGCGCGAGTGCCGTTTCCAGTGCCGCATCGTCAAGCTGACCGGTGCCGTGCATATCGACATAAATGGAGAGTGGTTTGGAAACACCAATCGCATAGGCCAGTTGCAGCGTACAACGCTCGGCCAGTCCGGCCGCCACAACATTTTTAGCCAGATAACGCGCCGCATACGCTGCCGAACGGTCAACTTTTGTCGGGTCTTTGCCGGAAAACGCGCCGCCGCCATGCGGCGCCGCGCCGCCATAAGTATCAACAATAATTTTGCGTCCAGTCAGACCGGCATCGCCATCCGGCCCGCCAATGACAAAACTGCCGGTCGGGTTGACGTAAAACTCATTTTCCGGACACATCCAGCCCTCTGGCAACACATTGTCGACAAATGGGCGCACCAATTCGCGCACTTGCGCTTGCGACAAGCCTTCATCATGCTGCGTTGACACCACAATTGAACTTGTCCCCACCGGCACCCCATTTTCATAACGCAGGCTGACTTGACTTTTGCTGTCCGGTCCCAAGCCCTTAACCGCGCCGGATTTACGCGCCGCCGCCATATCAGCCAAAATACGATGCGCATAGGCAATCGGCGCCGGCATCAGTTCTTCGGTCTCGCGGCAGGCATAGCCGAACATAATGCCTTGGTCACCGGCACCCTCATCTTTATTGGCCCCGGCACTATCGACGCCTTGGGCAATATGCACCGATTGGCCGTGAACACGCACATTGACCTCGGCATTGCGCCAGTGGAAGCCGTCCTGCTCATACCCAATATCTTTAATCGCCTCACGGGCAATTTGTTCCATCTCGGCAGGGCTGACCGCCTCTTGCGGGCGCACCTCACCGGCCAACACCACCAAATTGGTGGTGGTCAACGTTTCAACCGCCACACGCGCTTCTGCTTCCTTGGCCAAGAATGCGTCTAGAACACTGTCCGAAATGCGGTCACAAACTTTGTCCGGATGACCTTCTGAAACCGATTCGCTGGTAAAAATGTATGATTGACGTGCCATAACTGCCCCCTGCCGGAAATATGCTGCGTTTGATGTCGCAATTTCTATAACAAGGGTCAAGAGGCATTTAAGGCGTATTGAAAATACTAATCTATATCGGGGTCGGCAAGCTGTGCCAGTTCAGCGATAACCCCTAATAGTCGCCGTCGCACATTCGGGTTGGTGATTTGCAACAGCGCATTGTTTAACTCAACGCCCTCACCAGAGCTGACAAATTCCAAATAAGAATTCACCCCTCCATCTTCTTCAAAGCCTTCAACCGGCACCCGGTCAGACCCGTCCAGCCCTCCATAAAAATATTGCACCGGCACGTCCAAAGCGCGCGCCAATTCAAACAGACGGGCGGCGGAAATACGGTTCGTGCCTTTTTCATATTTCTGCACTTGCTGAAAAGAAACCGATAGTTTAGCTGACAGCGCATCCTGACTCATGCCCAATAACAGTCGCCGTAAACGCATACGTGCGCCAATATACTCATCAAGCGTTCGTCTCAGATTTCGCGGCATAATTGCGTATTTAACTCATTTTCTTTTTATTTTCAATGTGTCAAACAGGCTATGACGCAATCATCATCCGATGCCAAATAATTTTCGCCGATTTTGCAGAATAAAAATCGTCAACCCCAAAAGCAATATCAACAGACCATATCCCCAAAGACCGATACGGGCATAAAGCGTGGGCGGCGCGGTCGGAGGCAAAGTTTCGATATGTATGCCCCGTCGGCCGAGCTCAATTTTGGCGCGGATACGGCCTTGCGCATCAACCACAGCCGATATACCGGTATTGGCAACGCGAATAAGCGGTAGCCCTTGCTCTATGGCGCGCAACCGCGCTTGGGTAAAATGCTGGTGCGGCCCAATTGAATCGCCAAACCACCCGTCATTGGTCAGGTTAATCAGCACATCCGGACGCGGTGCGCCGGCCGCCAGAGCCGGAAAAATTGCTTCATAACAAATCAACGGGGCGATGAGCGGCAAGCCCGGAACGCTCAAGCGGGCGTCAGCAGCACCGGCATGATAGCCGCCACGCAGACGGGTTAATTGTTGCAAGCCAATCGCCTCCAACAGGCTCTGCATCGGTAGATATTCGCCAAACGGCACCAGTTGATGTTTATCGCTATGGGCCAGAAAAAGCCCGCTTGTCGTCCATAATTGGGCACTGTTAAAATAAGCATAAGTGCCATCGAATGTTTTTTGTCGCCGCACCGCACCGGTCAGTAACGCCACGCCGGTCGGTCGTGTCTGTGGCAATCGTGCGCGGATTAAATCGGCAAAACCAGTGCCTTCGTCAATCAAGGCGGGCAGGGCGGTTTCCGGCCAAATGATAAGCCCAAGCTGCGGCATCGCTTGCAGACCGGTTGCCGTCATCCGCAAAACCCCATCAATATGCTTTTGGCGCAAATCCGGTTGCCATTTTTCACGCTGCGGGATATTCGGCTGCACCAACATAACCGGTAATGTGCCGCTTACCGAAGGGTGTTGATGCAAGCGCACCCCCCCAAGCACCCCCACAACCAATGGCACGGCCAGTGCCAATAATAATGTGCGGCGCGAAGCGGCGGCCATCAAGGCCGCACTTAACATCACCAATAAGGCTGTGCCGTGCGCGCCAAGATAGGCAAGACTTTGTGCCAAGGGCAACACACCAGCCCAAGCCTGTTCTGGTTGGTTCCATGGCAATCCGGTCAATATATGCGCCCGCGCCAAATCGGCCAGACTGAGACCCAGCACCAAAACCAATAAGGCCGGAAGTTTGACAAGATTGAACCGCACCACGCACCATCCGCTCAAAGCCGCCGCAGCAGCGATGAAAACAGCCAAACCGGCAGGCATCAGAGTCACCGCAAAAGGCAATAGCCATAAAAACAGCTCGGCTTCGACCAAAAATGCTTCACCCACCCAGATAAGGCCGGTGAAGAACTGTCCAAAACCGAAGCAAAATCCCAAAATCGCCTGCTGACGGATACTGCCGCACGCGCGCCACCACAGCCAAAAAAACGCAGCCAATGCCAAATAATAGACCGGCAGCCAGAAAAACGGGGCAAACCCAAGCGGCAAAACAGCCCCAAACAGCAGGGCAGAAAGCCGCTTATGGCGATCTATGCGATGCAGCACACCCCCATTGGCGGTGCCAAAAGCCGCCGACATGAGCTGCCAATAATGCCGCATCACGCCTCTTTGGCGGGCAGGAGTTTCAGGTCAATTTGTTTGATGCGGCGCGGGTCGCCTTCGCGGATGACAAATTCGAGCCGACGGCCATCGTGCAATCCATATTCTATCATTTCGCCGCGCTCTGGCACGCGCCCGACCAGCGCAAACACCAACCCCCCCAGCGTATCAATATCACCAGAGGATTCTTCTTGTGGCAGCTCAATGGTTAATTGCTCGGCCAATTCCGGCAAGGGCAAGCGCGCCTGCGCCCGCCAGCTTGTTGCATCAAGACGGCGCAGCAAATCGGCGTCGGTTTCATCATGTTCATCCTCAATTTCACCGATGATTTCCTCAATCAAATCTCCAATCGTCACCAGCCCGTCCGTGCCGCCATATTCATCAATCACCAACGCCATGTGCTGCCTTGTCGCCTGCATTTTCAAAAGCAGGTCAAGGGCCGGCATGGAAGGCGGCACAAACAGCACCGGGCGCACCAAATCGCCAAGCACCGGTGCTGCCACCGTGCCTTCACCATGCACCACCGATATCACATCTTTCACATGCGCC
>CAYQFO010000115.1:0-5188 GCA_964416815.1 uncultured Rhodobiaceae bacterium
ATATACGCCTGAGCGATGACAATCGGCTGGTTGAGCTGACCGTGGCCATGCAGCCCGACCTGAAACCGGTGCGCGACAGGCTTGCCGCCGTCATGCCGGTTTTGAAAACCCGCGCCAAATCGCTGCACGAATTGGCCGACAACGCCGCTTTTCTAGCTCTGAAACACCCGATTATAATTGACGTAAAAGCCGCCAAGAAGCTCACCGACCAAACGCGGGCGCATCTTGCTGCGCTGTTGCCGGTGCTGGATGCAGTAAAAGAGTGGAATCTCACCAACATTGAGACGGCCATTGGTGGATTTATTGAGGAAAATGACTTGAAATTGGGCGATGTAGCACCAGCTCTGCGGGCGGCTCTCACTGGCCGCACGCATTCTGTCGGCATTTTTGAGGTTATCGCACTGCTCGATAAATCCGAGGCTTTGGTCAGAATTCGTCACCAAACGATGCACAAATGACGTCCTGACTGGCAAAATTCAATACAATGTGCTAGGATTTTCTTAGCTTATAAAAAGGAACCAAACAATGGCCTCAAAGCCCGACCAATTAGCCAAGCTCAACACGGCCAATGCCGATTATGATTTTGACCTATTGTCGGGTACGGTGGGGCCGGATGCGATTGATGTTTCTTCACTTTATGTGCGCACTGGCCAGTTTACCTATGACCCGGGCTTTACCTCAACGGCGAGTTGCCAATCAACCATAACCTATATTGACGGCGATGAAGGCATTTTGTTGCATCGTGGCTATCCGATAGAACAATTGGCTGAAAAGGGCAATTTTATTGAAACCTGCTACCTACTGCTCAATGGCGAATTGCCGAATGCCGCCGAGCTGGATGAATTTCAAACCGCCATCACCAGCCATACCATGCTGCACGAGCAGATGAACCGGTTCTTTCATGGTTTCCGCCGCGACGCGCACCCGATGGCGATTATGGTGGGTGTCGTTGGTGCTTTGTCGGCCTTCTACCATGACAGCACCGATATTAACGATCCGGAACAACGCCGTATTGCCAGCCGTCGCATGATTGCGAAAATCCCGACCATTGCCGCCATGGCCTACAAATACTCAGTCGGGCAACCTTTTGTTTATCCACGCAATGACCTTGATTATGCCTCGAATTTTTTGCATATGTGTTTTTCAGTGCCGTGCGAGGAAATCACTGTCAGTCCGGTATTGGCGCGCGCCATGGACAGGATTTTCATTTTGCACGCCGACCATGAACAAAATGCCTCAACCTCAACTGTCCGCCTTGCCGGTTCATCGGGGGCCAATCCGTTTGCGTGTATCGCTGCCGGTATTGCTTGCCTGTGGGGGCCATCGCATGGTGGCGCCAATGAGGCGGCGCTCAATATTCTGGCTGAAATAGGCTCGGTTGAGCGAATACCGGAATTCATTGCCCGTGCCAAAAACGCCGATGACCCGTTCCGGCTGATGGGTTTTGGCCATCGCGTCTACAAAAATTATGACCCGCGCGCCCGGGTTATGCAGCAAACGTGCCATGAAGTGCTAAGCTAATTGGGCATTAAAGACGACCCCATGCTCGACATCGCCATGGAGCTAGAGAAAATTGCCATGAATGACGATTATTTCGTCGAGAAAAAGCTCTATCCGAATATCGACTTTTATTCCGGCATTACGCTGAAAGCCATGGGCTTTCCGACAACAATGTTCACCGTGTTGTTTGCGCTGGCGCGTACAGTCGGTTGGATAGCACAATGGAATGAAATGGTGGAAGACCCCAGTCAGCGTATTGGTCGCCCGCGCCAGCTTTATGTCGGTGCCGCCCAGCGCGACTATGTTGACATTAAAAAACGCTAATTGCTAATCCATGTAAGACAAAACCAACTCTGCCGCCCGTAGAGCAGGTGATGTGTCGCCCGCACTGAGCGCATCATGCAACGGTGCCAGTGCCGTGCGCAAATTCTGATTAATTTTATCATCCAAGAGCATCTCTTTTATCACAGGGGTGATTTCCTGCGCCGTGCAACGGCCTTGCAAAAATTCCGGCATGACTGGTCGGTCAAGAATAAGATTGGGTAATAAAACCGATGGCACACGGATAACACGCATTAATATCGCGCTCATCAACATCCCTATTTTATACGCCCCCACGCTGGGTAAACCGGCCAGTCCCAATTCAAGCGTCGCCGTGCCCGATGATGACAGTGCCGCGCGACCGGCCTGAAAAGCCGCCCATTTTTCCATCTCATCTTCAACAAATATCGGGGCTATCGGCCAATTTTCTACCGCCGGGCGCACAATTTTAGCAACATGCGGCACCACAGGCACAACTGGCTGCAAATCCGCTATATCATTTGCCAGATTGGCAATCACCTCACCAAAAATCGGTAACAACACGCGCACTTCGCTCACACGACTGCCCGGCAGCACAAGCAAAAGTTTTTTATCGTTAGCTGACTTAAAGCGCTCCAAAAAATTCGGGAGCGGCACCATATCTTGCAACCGGGTAATTATCGGATGACCAACAAACTGGCACGGCGGTCCGCCATGTGCGGCAAAAATATCCGGTTCAAACGGCCACAAAGCCATCACCGCATCAAAAAAGCGACGCATTTTCTTAATGCGCCCGCGCCGCCACCCCCATACTTGTGGCGCGACATAGCAAATAATCGGAATATCCGGTCGCTGAGCTTTCACTTTTTTCGCCACCCGATGATTAAACTCCGGGCTATCAATCAGCACCATCACATCGGGCTTGGTGGCCAGCGCATGGGCAACCGTCGCATCAATGCGCCGAAGCAATAATTGCAGGCGCGGTAAAATTTCTCGCACCCCCATAACCGCAACATCACTCATGGGAAAAATTGAGGTGAGCTTTTGCGCCACCATTTTAGGCCCACCAAGACCAGTGAATTTAAGCTCACCAGCTTTAGCATATAGGGCGGCCATCAAATTTGCCCCCAATGTGTCGCCGGAGCTTTCACCGGCAACAATCATAATATGCGACGCATTAGGCATCCGGCTCTATGCCAAACAAAAACAAGCCGTGGCTTTCGGCTTCGGCGCGGATACCATCTGCATCAATAAATAGGGTGCCACCCGCTTCATAGACAATCCCTGCCAAACTGGCGGCGGTGACGTAGCGCACGGTTTCTACCCCAATCGTCGGCAAATCAACCCGACGCTCCTGCTGAGGTTTGGGAAATTTGGCAAAGACACCGGCACGCCGCTCTGGTGTGCCAATAAAATTGGCCGGTAGCTCAGCAATCCGCGCCAGCATATTATTGGTTCCCTCCGGCCCCTCTACAGCCAATACCAATTTGCGACAGACAACCGCACCCTGCCCAATATCAAGCCCGCCCACGGCGCGTGCGACCTCAGTAGCGCGGCGCATATCAGCCTCATGCAGACCAATTTCAGTTTTGCCTTGTAATCCGACAGGTGCCAATAAATCCGTCACGACCGTGTCGACAGCCAGCACTTCCAACCCACATGATTCAAAATAAGCAACGACCAACCGTAAAAGCTGGTCGTCACCGACATCTGCGTATTGCTGCGCCTGCTCAACCAGCCATAGGCCGCCTTCGTCAAATTTCAGGGTTTCCAAGTTCGGCCGGTGAACACCACCGATAATAACAATCTGTTGACAATTTTTTGACTGGAACAAATCAACCGCACGTTTTAATTCCCCCAAATCAACCCATTCATGCGGATAGTTGGCGATGTCGGGAGATGCTTCATTGTTGATGGCGACAACAAAAACCGTCCCCCCTTTTTCGGTATAGCGTTTGGCAGTAAGCTCCGGCAATATTCCGTCACCAGCGACAATGCCAAGTGTTTCATTGCCCATGACAATCCTTATCGTCCTCTAACACTTGTCCGGCATACAATAGCCACGCCCACCTTCGGCGCGCATAAAGGTAACTAATAATTTCACGGACTCGCTGTCGTGATAGTTCTCGGCAATTTTGTCAAGGCGTTCCGCCAACGTGCCTTCACGACTCAAAAACAAGTCTTCATGGGCATGGCGGATATTGGTGAGTTCCTTGCGTCCAAAACCACGACGTTTCAAACCGGTGATGTTCAGACCTTCCAAAACGGCACGATTACCGGTCACCATACCAAACGGAATCACGTCTTGAACCACAATGCTGCCGCCGCCGACAAAAGCATATGTCCCAACGCGACAATGCTGGTGGATGGCGACCGCACCACCTACATTGGTAAAATCGTCCACCGTCACATGGCCGCCTACCTTAACATCAGGGCCTAATATGACATTGTCGCCGATAATACAGTCATGTGCGATATGCACGCCAACCATAAACAAGCCGTCATTGCCGACACGCGTCACACCCCCCCCACCTGCCGTGCCGAGGTGCATGGAAACATATTCACGAATTTGATTACGCGCGCCGATTTCAAGCCGCACCTCCTCATTATTGAATTTCAAATACTGTGGAATGTGGCCAATAGATGCAAAAGGAAAAATGTGTGTCTCATCGCCAATCGTGGTATTGCCAGTGACCACCACATGCGATTCCAACACCACATTATCACCCAACACAACATTACCAGTCACGCAACTATAGGCCCCAATGCGCACATTGACACCGAGCTTAACGCTGTCTTCGATAATCGCCGTTGGGTGAATCATTATGATGCGGAACTCCGACCCGACTGATAGCCAAGCTCGTCATTAACGGCAAATAAATCATTATAACAATATATTACGCTCAGGCTACGCGTCATCGGCATTGCCAGTTTGTTTTTTACGACGCAATCGTGTCACAAAGGCAGCATCACGATACAGTTCGTTACGTGGTCGCGCCGGAATGCCGCTGACATCGGAATTGGCCGAAAGCGACCGCAAGACGCCGGCAAATGCGCCAATTCGGCTATGGTCACCAACGACGACATGCCCGATAACACCCGACTGGCCACCCATTTGCACATAATCACCCAAGATACCGCTACCAGCCACGCCGCACTGCGCAGTGATGAAGCAATATCGCCCGATAACCGCATTATGCGCCAAATGCACTTGGTTATCGAGTTTGCTGCCCTCACCAATCACCGTGTCGGACAAACTGCCACGGTCAATCGTGCAATTGGCACCAAATTCAACATCGGCCTGTACAATCACCCGTCCCAAGTGTGGAATATTAACGGTCTGCGCCCCCGGCACAAAACCCTAACCGTCACTCCCACCCGCCGTATT
>CAYQFO010000116.1:0-2650 GCA_964416815.1 uncultured Rhodobiaceae bacterium
CCGATAGAAAGCCGTGGCACGGCGATGGGCATTTATGCCGCCGGTATTAATCTGGGCGTTCTTATCGGCTTTTTGGTCGGCGGCTATATTGACGAATGGTATGGCTGGCGTATGGCGTTTTTTGTGGTTGGGGTCCCGGGCATTATGCTTGGGCTTTTGCTGCTGGCGACAGTGAAAGAACCAGCGCGGACGCAACCCCCGCGTGCCATGACCGGAAATTTTTACACCGAAACCTTCACTACATTTAAGCTGATGATGTCAGTGCCGAGCCTGCGCCATATTGTGATTGGGTGTACGCTGGTCGTTTTTGTCGGCTATGGCACGACCTATTGGAACGGCGTCTATTTCCGCCGTGTGCATGGTCTGTCGCCAAGCGACGCAGGCACATTGCTGGCACTGATTGGCGGCATTATCGGCGGAGTCGGCACGTTTTTCGGTGGCTGGCTGGCAGACAGATTGGCCAAATATGACCAACGCGCCTATGTCTGGCTGACAAGTATTGTCAAACTTTTCCTCGCCCCCTTGGTGGCTTGGTATTATCTGACAACAGACACCACACTGGCCTCTTGGCTGCTGGCCGTTCTGGCATTTTTCGGCGGCTTTTATTTGTCGGTCAGCTTCGCCATGACACAAAGCCTGCTACCGGCCGATAAGCGCGCGCTCGGGGCAGCGATTTTATTGTTCTGTATCAATATCTTGGGGCTAGGGCTGGGGCCGTGGCTGGTCGGTGTCATGTCCGACATATTCAGTGCCGATTACGGCACGAACGGACTACGCTATGCACTGGTTGGCGTGTCACTGCTCAATATCTGGGGGGCGGTGCATTATTATCTGGCCGGACGCACATTGCGCCAAGATTTGGCACGACACCAAGATTGACACCTTAAAACTTCAACGCAAGCGTCATACCCAAAAGCCCCACCTCTTTTGATTTTTTTTCAGCTGTGCTTGCTTTCGTGGCTTGATAGAAATATCCAAGGCTGATACCCGGTGCCAGTTTGCTGCCACCACCAATCATCAATTCTTGATATTCAACACTGCCCTTATGAGTGCCGTTCTGTCGCGTTTCTTCGCTATTGGTTATACCAATACCCAGCGTCGTGCTACGGTTCAGCTTATAGGTAAGCGCATAATGCGCGGTTTCGACTTCCTTGCTCGATTCATATTTGCTGGAAACTGAGCCGAGATTTTCATATGTGGTCACATTGCCCCCGACAGTCACGTCACCATAGGAGATATGCAGACCGACACCACGGCTTGACGGGTCGGCTTTTGACGCATCCGTGTTGCTGGCAGAAACAGATGTCGCCCCAAATTTGAAGCCACCGCCGTTAAACTTGCCGGAATAGGAGGCGCTATATTCCACAATGTCTTTTTGTTTGGCACTCGAAACTTCACCGAAATTGCTTTTCCCGCCATTCTTGTCGACATTGTTCGGAGTCAAAGAAAAGCCCAATTGCAGACCGATGAGTCTTGGCGTGAAATAGCTCAGCTTATTGGCGTCACCAGAAATATGTTCCAGTTTGGTTGACATATGAGCGTCTTCGATGACATCTGACTTACCAAAAGCGACATCGTAAGCTTTTTCAATCACCGTATTGGTCAGGCTATTATTATAGGCTTTCAGCCCCGGCACAAAACGTGGGCCGGTCACTTCACCAAGATGGCCGACACCATTTTCAGCGCCGACAATCAGCTTACCCCAAATACCTTTGGCATAGATATAATGCTCGTCAATCTGATCATCTGATTGTTCCGCTTCCAGTTCAACGCGAAAGCCAATTTGCGTGCCATCGTCCAAAGTGGTTTTGCCGTCGAAATGCACTTCCCCATTTTGATTCAGTGCCATGTCTTCCAACTCAATGTCTGCTTCACCCGTCGGCGTGTCAGCATCAACCGACACAAGCGACTGGGTAAAAAATCCACCAACCGATACGCTCACCGGCGTGGCCGCCGAAACTGTGCCGCCGGTCAGCGCAAGCACACAGACACCGGTCAGACTGCGGCACAAAGCTTTTGTTACATTCACCATGAAAATCCCCTTAATAATGACTTCACCCTCGCCCTGCCGGACGCCGAAAGTTTTGCCGAAAGCCGGCCCCTGGGTGTGGGCAAATTTACGCTGGAGCACACCCGCTCTGAGGGCTATAGATACCTTATTTACTGCCAGAGTCAATCAAAATGATAATCATTCTCATTTTCATAAACGGCACGAGACATAGCCGGAAAATGGTACAGCCTCCCCGGATTGAACGGGGGACCTCTAGATCCACAATCTAGCGCTCTAACCAACTGAGCTAAGGCTGCACCGGAACGAGAAGCAAAATAATCGCCTTTCGGGTAAAACTCAAGCCCGTTTGGGCCGACAAGGTGATAGAAATAAACCACAATATGAAAGGACAAGCAGCCCATGGGTATAAACACAGCTTCCGAGATTACAGCCGATTTAAGAGTCGGCGCGACCGACCAAGGCATGGTGCGGATTTACGTTGTCACCGAGGATAGTGAAATCTCAATGGATTTTCTGCCCGACGAGGCAGAAGAAATCGCCCGCGAATTACAAGCCGCCGCCATTGCCGCGCGTCCCCTCGTGCCACAATCATAGTTGGGCAATGGCATAGTTGGGCAATGGCATAGTTGGGCAATGGCA
>CAYQFO010000116.1:2750-5149 GCA_964416815.1 uncultured Rhodobiaceae bacterium
ACAATCATAGTTGGGCAATGGCATAGTTGGGCAATGGCATAGTTGGGCAATGGCAAATGAATTTCTCTGCTTGTCTTCGCGATGATTACGATTAGACTCTAAGAATGAGAATAACTTGCATTTTCATAAAGCGTGCTTATGACCGCTAGTATCAGCACTGGCGCACCACACACGCCCTATTGGCGTTTTCCTGACCCATGGGTTTCGGGCGCATTATTACTCTGTTTTGTTTTGCTGATGCCGATAATGGCGATTATCGGCCTTGCCTCACAAGCCGATGGGTCGCTTTGGCAGCATTTATGGGCAACGGTTCTGCCCGCTCAACTACGCACCACATTGATGCTGATGATCGGTATCGGTCTGACAACGGCAGCCATAGGCACTGGCACGGCTTGGCTGGTGACATTTTGCGTCTTTCCTCTGCGTCGCATTCTCGCCATTGCCCTTTTATTGCCATTGGCCATACCAACCTATCTGGCAGCCTATGCTTATAGCGATTTTCTTGACCGCGCCGGACCCGTTTATGGGCTCTGGCAGCGATGGCTTCCCGATGTCGCCTATCCTCAATTTGCCTCGCTCGGCGGGGCTGTCAGCATAATGGCTTTGGTGCTTTACCCTTATGTCTATTTGTCGGCGCGCGCTGCTTTTGTGCAGCAATCCACCGGGTTGATTGAAGCTGCGCGAGGACTGGGTCTGTCGCCGGTTCATTGTTTTTTGCGCGTGGCTCTGCCGATGGCGCGTCCGGCGATTGTCGTCGGCGTGGCACTGGCACTGATGGAATGCCTGAATGATATTGGAGCGGTTGAGCATCTGGGTGTACGCACCTTAACCATTGGTATATATGATACATGGCTGGTTCGCGGTAATCTGGCCGGTGCCGCGCAACTGGCACTAATGCTGTTGGCGCTGATGGGTTTGCTGATTGTCGTCGAACGTGGCCAACGTCCATCTGGCCGTTATTATCTGCGTAGCGGCCGCTCGCGTAGTCTGCCGCGCTATTCATTATCGCGTGGTGGGCAGATACTGGCTCTGCTGGCCTGCGTTTTACCGATATTACTTGGATTTTTTGTTCCTGTTTTCTTGCTGATTGATTATGCACTGCTTGGCGAAGCACCGCCGGATATGGCGCAAGCAACGTTCAATTCACTTACGCTCGCTTTCGCCGCCGCCCTGACACTGTGCCTCGTCGCTACATTTTTGGCCTATGGTGGACGCAGCGCAAACGGCGCAACAACACAAAGACTGGCACGTTTTGCCGCACTCGGTTATGCCATACCGGGAACCGTGCTGGGTCTGGGCGTGCTGATTGCTCTGGGACATTTGAACACGCTGAGCGGCGGGTTGGTCGTGCTTGGCGGGACGGTATTCGGCCTGCTATTGGCTTATCTTGTGCGCTTTTTATCGTCGGCCTATGGCACGCTGGAGAGCGGCTTTGAGCGCATTTCACCGGCCATGGACATGGCCGCGCGGGGTCTGGGTACGGCGCGTGGTGGGGTTTTGTTTCGTGTTCATGTGCCATTACTTCGTCCGGCCATGCTGGCGGCAATTCTGCTTGTCTTTGTTGATGTCATGAAAGAACTGCCAGCGACATTGATTTTACGCCCGTTCGATTTTGAAACGCTGGCCGGCACGGTTTACACCTATGCCTCTTTGGGTCAAATCGAAAATGCGAGCTTGCCCGCACTGATTATTGTTATCGTCGGCCTATTGCCTATCATGTTTGCGCTGATGCTGCTGGAGCGCGCCCACCGCGACATGGCCAAACGCATTTAACAACAAAAAAGCCCGCCGCACCCATAAAGGCGCGGCGGGATGCTGTTTACTTGGCGGCGGCAAAGCCGAGGACAGCTTTCGTTTCAAGGAAGTCCTCAAAACCAAACTCGCCCCATTCACGACCATTGCCAGATTGCTTATAGCCCCCAAAAGGTGCGGCAAAGTCGGTTGACGCACCGTTCAAATGCACATTACCGGCGCGCAGGCGCGAGGCCACTTTGCGGGCGCGTTCAATATCGCCCGACTGCACATATCCCGACAGCCCATAGACCGTATCATTGGCAATCTCAATGGCTTCGTCCTCGTTTTTATATTTGAGAATCGACAGCACCGGCCCGAACACTTCTTCGCGGGCAATGGTCATATCATTGGTGACATTGGCGAAGATTGTCGGCTTCACATAATAACCGGCATTCATCCCGTCCGGCTTACCGGCGCCGCCGCAGACCAGTTCGGTGCCTTCATCAATGGCTTTTTCAATCAGCCCCTGAATTTTATTGAACTGCACTTTGCTGGCCACCGGACCTATTGTTGTGCCTTTTTCATGCGGGTCGCCGACTTTCACTTGGCTTGCGGCCGCTTTGGCAATTTCAACCGCTTCATCATGACGCTCGGCAGGCACCAAC
>CAYQFO010000117.1:0-5054 GCA_964416815.1 uncultured Rhodobiaceae bacterium
GGATTAAAGCGTGCCATACGCATAAAGAAAAATTTCATCTGGATGAGTGAAGCCGCCCCTAGTCTTGTTGGTGAGGCGGCATTTGGCGTCAACCGGTCGGCGGCGGGGCAGAGTTGGCAGATGCGTGACATTGACGAGCGCAGTGTGTTGACCATGACGCAACAGACGGGGCTACCGGAAATTTTGGCACGTCTATTGGTCGTGCGCGATGTGGCACCGCAGCACGCGGCGGCTTATCTTGACCCGAAATTGCGTGATTTACTGCCTGACCCATCTGTTTTGAAAGATGCCGATAAGGCGGCCGAGCGTTTGGCCGATGCGGTTGAGGCGCAGGAAAAAATTGCCATTTTCGGTGATTATGATGTCGACGGCGCGACTTCTGCTGCCGTGCTAACACGTTATCTGGCAGCGCTGGATGTGCCGCCGCGCTGCTATATTCCAGACCGCCAGAAAGAAGGTTACGGCCCCAATCAGGCGGCTTTCGAGCGGCTTTATGAGGCGGGGTATCGGCTTGTCATAACCGTGGATTGCGGCACCATGGCGCACGAGGTGTTGGCGCAGGCCACACAGCGTGGCATGCAAGTGATTGTCGCCGACCACCACCAGACAGGCGGCGGGCTTCCCGATTGCTTCGCGCTGGTAAACCCGCGTCGGGTAGATTGTGAAAGCGGGTTGGGAGATTTGGCAGCGGTGGGTGTGAGTTTTTTATTGGTGACGGCACTGAACCGGTGCCTACGTCAGCGTGGGTTTTTTGAAACCCGTGAGGCACCAGATTTAATGGCACTCACCGATATGGTGGCGTTTGGCACGGTGTGTGATGTCGTGCCATTGCAAGGGCTTAATCGCGCCTTTGTACGGCAGGGGTTAAAAATAGCCGAAATGGGACAAAATATCGGACTGGCGGCATTGGCTGAGGTGGCCGGTAATCAAGGTCAATGGGGTGTCTATCAGCTTGGATTTCAGCTCGGCCCACGGGTTAATGCCGGTGGGCGTGTTGGGCAATCTGATTTGGGGGTGCGTCTGTTGACCACCGACAATGCCGAAGAAGCAGCAATACTGGCCTTGCGCCTCAATGAGTATAATATTGAACGCCGTGCCATTGAAGAGGCAGTGCTGGGTGAAGCCATGGCCGAAGCCGAAGATATGATGGCCAATCGCAATGCCGCCCCGCCATTTTTATTGCAAGCACGGCGTGGGTGGCATGCAGGCGTGATTGGCATTGTCGCTGGTCGCCTGAAAGACCGCTATCGGCGTCCGACATTTATCATTGCCATAGACGAAGAGGGTATGGGCAAAGGCTCGGCGCGTTCGGTGTCATCGGTTGATATTGGTCGTTTGGTGGCTGGTGCTGTCGACCGGGGGCTGATTGAAGCAGGGGGGGGGCACGCCATGGCCGCCGGAGTGACTTTGCGCGAGTCACAATTAACGGATTTTACAGCTTATCTCAGCGATGAGCTGGGTGATATGGCCTTGGATAATCCCCGCCGATTGATGTTGGACGCCAGCCTGACACCCTCATCGGCCAATCGTGAATTGTTTGAAATGCTACAACAGGCAGGCCCGTTTGGGGCCGGCAGTCCCGAACCGCGTGTGCTATTGACGTCTGTGCGCGTGGTCAATGCGCGACCGGTTGGGGGCGGCCATATTAGTTGCCAATTAACCGATATGAATGGGGGGCGGCTGAAAGCGATTGCCTTCACCTCGGTTCCTGAAGCGGTGCGGCAGCTCTTGCAGAATACGTCGATGCCGTTGCATGTGGCCGGATTTTTACGCGCCGATGACTGGAATGGCAGGCGCGGTGTGCAGTTGACGGTGCATGATGCAGCAGAGGCTGGAAGTGCTTGAAACCCAACATGTTTAGATATATATCACCTGACATCTGCTTAAAGCGCCCTTCGTCTATCGGTTAGGACGCCAGGTTTTCAACCTGGAAAGAGGGGTTCGATTCCCCTAGGGCGTACCATGGCGGTTTTCCAATTGTTAACGTGCCGATTGATAAACCGTGGTGTCACCTTTCCAGACGCGGTTGATAAATTGGTCGCGTCCGCAGCGATAGCGGTAAAATTTATAACGTGTCGGATTGCGGGTCGCATAATTTTGATGATAAGCCTCCGCCGGATAAAATTTTCCGGCTTGCAAAATTTTTGTGGCAATCGGTGTGTCGAATTTTTTGGCATCGTTGAGTGCTTTAACGCCACCTTTAGCGTATTTTTTCTGATAAGCGTCCACAGAAAAAATCGCCGTGCCGTATTGCTGGCCGCGGTCGCAAAACGAGCCACCGGCATCGCTTGGGTCGTGCATCCGCCAAAACGCGCTCAATAATTTTTGATAAGAAATTTTGGTTGGGTCAAAATTAACCCGCACAATTTCGTAATGGCCGGAGCGGCCTGAGGCGACTTGCTTGTAAGTTGGGTTTTTTTGGGAACCCCCCATATAGCCGGAAACCACACTGCTTACGCCTTCCAGCTTTTCAAAATCTTCTTCGGTACACCAAAAACAGCCACCGGCAAAATAGGCAATGCCACTATTTTGCGACAATGCCGGTGTGGCAAAAAGCAGCAAAAGCATGAGGGGGTGATAGAGGTTTTTCATTTGTGTCTCCTGTCGTCAGGGCCTGGGGGATTTTACCAATGGCCGACATTCTCCATTGAAGTCCATGGCTCTTGCGGTGGTAGAGCGTCTCCTGCCTGTAAGAGTTCAATCGAGATATTGTCGGGTGAACGAACAAAAGCCATGCGACCGTCGCGTGGCGGTCGGTTTAGGGTGACACCAGCATTGGTCAATTTTTGGCAAGTTTCGTAGATGTCTTCGACTTGGTAGGCGAGGTGACCAAAATTGCGCCCCTCGTCAAGTTCTTCCTTATCCCAATTATGGGTCAACTCGATTTGCGCTTCCTGCTGGCCGGGGGCAGCCAGAAAAACCAAGCTGAAACGGCCTTCTTCCACATCAAAACGCCCGACTTGCTCAAGCCCCAAACGGTCGCAATAAAAGGCGAGTGATTTTTCCAAATCATTGACACGAATCATGGTGTGCAGATATTTCATTTTATTCTCCACTGATACAATTATATAAGCACTTGTATATAAGCACTTGTATATAAGCACTTGCATATAAGCACTTGGCATATTGGCATTTGACTTGCCACCTGCCAAGACGACAATATAACGTTAAACGAATCAATCATGGAAAAAGTTACCATAGAACATGCGCAATTTATGTCCGGTCGTGTCGCTTGTGCGGCGCGGCTTTTTGTGCCGCCGCGTGGAACGGGCAATGGTGCTGGCGTCGTCTTGGGACACGGGCTTGGCGGCACGATGGATACGGGGCTGTTTCCGGTGGCGCAAAAACTGGCGGATGCAGGGTTTCATGCGCTGGCTTTTGACTATCGGTTTTTCGGGCAAAGCGGTGGCAAAACACGCCAATTTGTCTCGGTGCCGATGCAAATGCAAGACTGGTGCGAGGCGATAGAGCATTTACGCGGCCATGCCGAAGTTGATGCGCATCGCCTCGGTTTGTGGGGGATTTCTTTCTCCGGCGGGTATGTTTTACAGCTGCAACATCAAGATGATGAGATTAAGGCCGTGATTGCTCAGGTGCCGCACATTGATGCGCAGTTGTCGGCCGCGGTTGGCAATTTTTATCGCGACGATAAAATGAATGAAGCCCTTTTCAAGGAAGTCATGGGCACTTCAAAAGCACGCAGTCTATTCGGCAAGCCTCGTATGGTGCAACTTATCGACGAAGATAAGTCACGCCCTGCCGTTCTTGCCGCCAAAGAAGGCAGGCAGTATCTGGAAATTGTCGGCCCGAGTTGGCGTAATGAAATCAATGCGCGTAGCTTCATCACCGGACGACTGGACAAAAATAATGCCGCGACTCTGGCGCATGATATGGAGAAGCCTATTCTCATTCAATTCGGGACAGAAGACGAAATTGTATCGAACGAAGCCATTCGTCATTTTGCCCGTCGCGCCGGGCCAATTGTGCAGTTGAGTGCGTATGAGTGCGGTCATTTTGGTCTTTTGGTCAAACCGCATTTTTCTGTCGCAATGCGTGAAGCGGTTGATTTTTTTACACAAACCCTGCTCACATGAGTGACGTTCTACGACAATGGGTGCGTGAGGCCGAGACCATCGTCATCTTCACTGGTGCTGGTATGAGTACCGATAGCGGTATACCGGATTTTCGCAGTCCCGGCGGATTATGGTCGCGTATGCAGCCGATACTGTTTCAGGATTTTTTGAGCAGTGAAGCGACACGTATCGAGGCTTGGCGGCGTAAATTTACCATTGATAGCGAGATTGGCGGGGCTGAGCCCAATCCGGGGCATATGGCGATTGCCGATATGGTTGCCGCTGGCAAAGTGTCGGCTGTCATTACCCAGAATATTGATAATTTGCACCAAAATAGTGGCGTTCCGGCGGATAAAATTATTGAACTCCACGGCAATGGGACTTACGCAAAATGCTTGGATTGCGATTTGCGTCATGAGCTGGACGATGTGCGCCGCGCGTTTGAAGACGGTGATGAAAAAATGCTTCCTGCTTGTCGAGGGTGTGGTGGCATTGTTAAGTCAGCGACAATTTCATTCGGTCAGCCAATGCCGGAACACGAAATGCGGCGTGCCGAAACAGCCACGCTGGCTTGTGATTTATTTATCGCAATCGGCTCGTCTTTGCAGGTTTATCCGGCAGCCGGATTTCCCATACTTGCCAATGAAAATGGCGCACGATTGGTCATCATCAATCGCGAATCAACCGATTTGGACAATATCGCCAATTTGGTCATTAACGAAGAAATAACCTTTACGCTGGTAAGTTTAATGAAGGCAAGTAATTAGGGCGGTTTGTTTTTTTTGTTTTTATACAGGCCACTCAACAGTTTGCTAAACTGTAGCCGATTGTTGAAATGGTGTTACTGTCTATCGGGCTTGTGCTTTAACATGAATATGTTAGCTTGGCACCGTAGTGTGTAAAAACCGTAATAACAAAAAAGTAGAGGTTTTATATGTCTTCAGTAGATTCCACCCAAGATCCGGTGGTCAGTGTAAGTTC
>CAYQFO010000118.1:0-1774 GCA_964416815.1 uncultured Rhodobiaceae bacterium
TTTGGACCGTGCGGACAAACAAGTTCTGGTTGAAGTGTTTATGGTCAATGTGGTTAAAAACTGGCAACGACAGCTACAAGGTCGGCTGCAAAATGCGGTGCGCACGGCAACCCAAACCGACCCGGCCATTACCGCCTTACCGGAAGACGTCAGGTCGACCTATCCTGATTTGGTTGAGGTGAAACGTGATGGATTGATTGGGGTGCGCGGTGCTTTGAATTTTGCCAACCGCGCCACTGCTTCGAACAATTTTTCGTTGAATAATTTCCGCCTTGGTTTGTCTTGGACGATTGATTTCATGGAGCGCAACAGTTTGGGTCGCAAAGTTTCCAGCCCGACCATTTTGGCACTTGATGGCTGTCCGGCGACGATTGCCAAAAGTGAAACGCGCTATCTGCCGATTACGTCGACTTCGGCTCCGGTGATTAATGAAGGCGTTACGATTCCGGGTGAAACATCAACTGAATATGAGGAGCGGTCGGCCGAATTGAAGTTGGAAGTCACCCCAACCATCAATCCGCTTAACGACCATGTGCGCTTGAATGTGTCTTTCAATGATGATTTCTTTGCTTCAGACGATGCCAATTCAGACAAAATTCAAAGCCAAATCAATACGCAGTTTATCGCCGCCCCAGGCGATGTCATTGTGCTGGCCGGGCTTTACACGGAAGATAATTCCAAAGTGCGCGAAGGCTTGCCCGGCACTGGCGGAATACCTTTATTGTCGTTTCTTTTCGGCAGTTCGTCCGATAAATTAAGCACGCAAGAAATGGTTATATTTCTGGCGCCGGAAGTGATTACGCCACAGGCCGGTTCACGACCGGTCAATTCGGCGGAATATTATGGTTCGCAATAGAAACGATAGCGGCTTTTCGCTGGTTGAGATTTCCGTTGCTCTGGGCATTATTTCGGCCGGCATTATCGGCACGGTCTCGCTGCTCAGTGCCAATCGGGCATTGATGGAAGCGGCATGGGCGCAAGGACGTATGGGCATAGTGGCCGATAGCGTGATGGCTGAATTCTCTGTGCGCTATCGCCATGGTGAGCGCATTCGTACAGCCGCTAATTATAATTTGGTTACAGATTCGCAAAACTACGGATTCGCTACCATATTCTCCGATAATGGTTTTGATGCGAGCCTGTCGAACTTGCGTATTCGCAGGCGTGGATCGACGAGAGGTTTGCAAATTACGTTGAAAGTGCGTAGTCCGTCCGGGCGTAGTTTGACCCGCAAACTGACGCTCTATGAACCCTTTCAGTGACTTAATATTGGCGCAGGCGTTGAAGGCTAAAAACAGGATACGAAAAACGCCATTCACCCATTGTCTGCCGCGATTTGCCCCTTCTTATGGCACACCCAATAACCTTATAGGTGTCCTCATCTTCGCGTATAAAATATCGCGTAATGAGGCGGCCACGGACTCTGCGCCGGGAACTCACAAACGCGGACGGGTCGGGTACTTTGTCCGCCAAACACAAAGTGCGGTCGGTCTGCAGATGGCGGTCGGTGGCGTCCTCGGGTAACACGATGGTCGTGGGGCCGGTGGGTAATTCCTCTTCAGAATCAGGCGGTATTTCTGTTACGGGGTCAGGCGGTGTTTCTGTTCTGGGGTCAGGCGGTTTTTCTGTTCCTGGGCCAGGCGATTTTTCTGTTTCCGGGTCAGGCGGTGTTTCTGTTTCCGGGCCAGGCGGTGTTTCTGTTCCCGGGCCAGGCGGTGTTTCTGTTCCCGGGCCAGGCGGTGTTTCTGTTCCCGGGCCAGGCGGTGTTTCTGTT
>CAYQFO010000118.1:1874-4884 GCA_964416815.1 uncultured Rhodobiaceae bacterium
CTGTTTCCGGGTCAGGCGGTGTTTCTGTTTCCGGGTCAGGCGGTGTTTCTGTTTCCGGGTCAGGCGGTGTTTCTGTTTCATCGATAGGGGGGATGACGATGTTGGCAGCAGCGGTGAGAAGAACATTAAATCCCCGTTGTGCTGCGCCATCGGCTTCGGCCAGAAGTTCTTGTTCGTGTTCCTCGCGGACTTCGCTCACAAAGACAACGCTTAACCGTTCACCGACCGAGGCCACCAGCACGGTACTCAAAACAATAAACCCTATGGCCAGATAAATGATATACCCTGCTTCTCCTTTGTTGGTATCGGTTTTCATATTACTGGCCTGATATGGAATAAAGTGGTAGCCGCACACGAAATGTTGCGGCCATTTTTTTCGCCGGGCTGCCAAAGTATTTTTCCAAGCTCATTATGACGTCCAATGTTCGGTTGGTGTTGATAGTAAAATTTATGTTTGAAACAATCGGGCTGCTGATATTTTTCCAGCCACGTCCACGGAGTGAAGGCGTACATTCACCATTGCTTATCACGCGGCTTTGCAGCGTTTTACGCGCTACCCGAAACTCGATGCGTTGGCGGCTTACAGCGTCCAAATCATAGCAAAACGTCACGCGCTTGCCGTGCCTGGTTATCTGCATCGGGCTGTCGTCAAATGACGTCTCCCCAAGCCGGTAACCAGCCAGTGCTGCTCGAGGTTTGATGAGGTTGACGATTTGGCGTACGCCTATCAATAGTTCGGTTTGTGCGTTCATTCGTTCCGACTGCGTATTGAGATTGCTCATCACGACGATTAACGCAACTGAGATAATGCCGATAATGGCCATTGTCACCATCAGTTCGGTAAGGGTAAAACCGGTTTGTCGCATTTACTTTACTCGCATTTACTCAACTATTATTTTTCTATCCGCGCCTGCTCTCCTCGGCAAATTCGCGGGTTTTTAACACATAGATTTCAGGGGCTATCAAGCCAGCCTCGTAAAGCTCGCGCAAGGCCAGCATTTTGCGTTCAATTTCGGCCAGACGCACAGATTCGGCAGCTTCGGCCTCGGTCGCGCTATTGTCTTCCACGGCCCGCATGGCACGTTTTATGTTCGTGCCGTCTTGCGCGATTGGCGTGTCTGTATTTTTCCCCCGATTCAGCCAAGGGCCGGAAAAAAGGCCTGATTTCTTTTTTGATGGTGCTTGCCCGACGCGTGGAATGGTAATGTCGTCAAGCTCGGCGGCCGCTGTATCCGTGGCATCATCAAAATGTGGCATAGCGTCGTCGGTCATCTGATCCGGCTCCGGCTTTGGGACCTCGTCCATTGATGCGCTATCGGTTAAATCAATAACCAATGCAGCATCTTCTTCCGATAGCGGGTCCCCCAGCGTATCAATGGTAAAATCGGCTGTCGTTTCATCTGCGGCAACACTGCGCACCACATCATCAATTTCAGGGGTTGTCATCATCTCAAGGGTTTGTTTTCTTATCATTTCGCGTCTTTTTCGGGCTTTTCGCCGCCGCAAAACAAAACGTGCAAAGAACAAAACCACAATAGCGGCAATACCGGCCACAAACTGGTCGGCCTCAATGCCAAGCTGTTCGGCACCGAGTTCAATAATACGGGTTATCTCCCGCATGAGAGGCGAATCTGTCATCAGCTTCCTTTCGCTTCATGTTACGCCAAGGGCAAATGATTCTCACCTTTTTTTAATCGTATTGGTAAGCCGCCCGGTGTCAAGCAAAGGTTTGAAAGTGACATATACAGACGATGCCGGTACGCAATCGCTATTTTTCCAATGCAATATAGCGTCCGTCCCAATCACTGCCCGGCGCGTTGGTTTGATAGGCGGCAATACGATTTTCGATCATGGTATAAAATCCAGACAATCGCTTGTGTTTGGTTTTCAGACCGTGTGCCATTTGCGCGGCCTCTGACCATCTTTGCGCACGATAAGCATTCAGCAATTTTTTTTGGTCTTCGCATATTTGTACGAAACGATCACTGTTTGCCAACCTATTGTCGCCGAGCAAAGCAAAAACGCGTTCGGGTGTTTGTTTACCTTTCAGCGCTATCAAATCAAGTTCAATAAAAGCCAATGGTGCGTTTGCCGCTAGAGCGGCTTCAGCGGCTTGACGTTGCGTCTCGGCCCCGACCAAAATCGGCACATCATATTCTTTGGCCTGCGTTTCCAGACGTGACGCCACATTCACCACATCGCCCATGACCGAATAATTAAACCGTTGCTCAGAGCCGATATTGCCGACCAGCGTGCGACCGGAATTCAATCCGATATTAAGTGTGATGTTGTTTTTCCATGTTCTGACATTGGGGTTTTGGCGCAATTTGCGGTTAATGTCGTCCAGCCCGTCAATCATGGCCAAGGCGGCCAGCGATGCTTGATAAGCATGGTCGGCAATATCAATCGGCGCGTTCCAGAACGCCATAACATTGTCGCCAATATATTTGTCGATAGTGCCACGCTGCGACTGAATAATCTCCGACATATGGGTCAAAAAGATATTAATGATATGGGTCAATTCTTCCGGCTTATCGCCAAAGGCCTCGGAAATTGCGGTAAACCCACGAATATCGGCGAATAAAATCGTCAAATCGCGCGTTTCGCCGCCCAATTTCAGCTTGTCGGGATTGTTCGCCAATGCGCGAACCATATCGGGTGCCAGATAATGACGGAAGGCATAACGCACACGGCGGCGTTCGCGTGCCGTATGAATATATTGCAAAAGAGAGGCCGCTAAAAAAGTTGCAAAAAGAGTCGTTATCGGCAGCACCGGCTCAATCAAAATCAAATAATCAGTATAGGCCGCCCACGAAACATAACAGCAAATGAAGACAATACCGAAATTGTTCGTAATGACCAAATTGAGAGAGGTTTTAAACACGAAAATAATAATCATCACACCGACCAAAAAAGTGAACAAGGCTTCGCTCACTTGCACCCAGAGCGGGCGGTGCAAAAATTCGCCGGATAATATCTGCTGCACGGTCTGCACATGCACTTCCACGCC
>CAYQFO010000119.1:0-4876 GCA_964416815.1 uncultured Rhodobiaceae bacterium
AGCCTCACCTCTATTGACGCCGTGGTGGCGCGACTGCAAGAAATCAATCAAGCCCGCAAAGACAAAACAGCAGCTATACTGGCGTGGGGCTTTGACCCGATTTTCTTTGGCGAACGGCGTATGAATCTCGCCGACCTTGACGCGGTCTCAACCGATTGCGCGATTCTTGTGATGCATGCCTCGTTGCATATTATCAATGTCAACAGCTTTACGGTGCAGGCGTCGGGCATCGACGAAAATGATGATAATAACAATAATGAACTGGTGCGCCGCGATGAAAATGGCCGCCCCACTGGCGAATTTCTGAGCCAGCTTGGTATGTATATGGCGTTTCGGAGCACCAATATCAATTTGCAGACGGCGGCAGGAAACGCACAAACGCTGATAAATTTTGCCAATGTCGCACGGCAAACCGGCGTGACCACCGCCACTGATTTGGCCAATGCAATGAAGCCGGAAGACATTGATGTCATGTGCGATGTTGTCAATAGACACGATTATCCGATGCGCTTGGTGGTGGCTTATCTGGGCTCCGGCGGCGATGCGGAAAAGGGCATTGCCCGCCTGCGTGAGGTCGCAGACCAACAATCGGATAAGCTACGCCTGTCGCTTGTTAAATTTGTGGCGGATGGCTCCATTCAAGGCTTTAGTGCGCGGCTGAAATCGCCGGGTTATCACAATGGTGCCGCCAATGGGCTGTGGTATATTGAACCGAAGCGGCTGAAAGAATTGGTGCGTGCCTATCATGAAGCCGAAATACAAGTGCATATCCACACCAATGGCGATGAAGCCACTGAAGTCGCGCTTGACGCCATTGACGAAGCCTTGCAAGCGCACCCATGGCGCGACCATCGCCACACATTGCAGCATTGCCAAATGGCCACGCGCGACGATTATCGCCGGATGCGGACGCTTGGTGTTGGGGTTAATCTGTTTTCCAACCATATTTATTATTGGGGCGACGCGCATATCAGCCAGACAATGGGCGCAAAACGCGCCGCGCGGCTGGATGATGCCGGTGGCGCACTGGCCGAAAACGTGCCACTGGCCATTCATTGCGATGCACCGGTGACGGCTCTTGCGCCCTTATTTACCGCTTGGTGCGCCGTGATGCGGCTGACATCGGGCGGCGTTAAACTGGGCGGTAAGGCAGAGCAAATCAGCGTCGAACAAGCCCTCCATGCCATCACATTGGGTGCCGCCTATTCGTTAAAAATGGAGCATGAAATCGGCTCGATTGAGGTTGGCAAGCGGGCCGACTTTGCCATTTTGCAAGACGACCCGTTAGCCGTTGACCCCATCGCCCTGAAAGATATCGGCGTGAGCGGCACCATGGTCGGCGGCCATGTGTTTTTGAACAAACAAAGCGCATGAAAGATGCCCCAACGCCGCTTACCATCATTGCCGGGTTTTTGGGGAGCGGCAAAACCTGCCTGCTCAATCATCTCTTGGCCGAGGCCGAAGGCCGACGCATCACGGCGTTGGTTAATGATTTCGGGGCGCTCAATATCGACAGCGAACTGATTGCCGCCCAACATGGCAATCAAATTTCGCTGGCCAATGGCTGCGTGTGCTGCTCAATCGGGGATGACTTGACACTGGCACTGGCAGAAACCATGAACCAAACACCGCGCCCCGACCATATTATCATTGAAGCAAGCGGCGTGGCTGACCCATCCCGCATCGCAGCGTTTGCCGCCATTGACCGCGACTTGCGGCTGGACGGCATTGTCACGCTGGTCGATGCCCCCGCCCATAGCACCCATGCCACCGACCCGCATCTCGCCGATATTTATAGCCGCCAGATAGCCGCCGCCGATTTACTGCTCATCAATAAAATCGACTTAGCAGAGGCAACGACACTGGACGAACTCGGCAAACAGCTTGCAAAGGCACGCCCGCAAACACCGCAAATCAAAGTGCAATATGGCGCGGCCGCCCCTGATATTGTGCTGGGCCCGATGGCAATAATGGCAATGGCGAAACACACCAGCACCCTTCCTGACCACGGGCTGGTGAGTTGGGCGGCGCATTTACCAGCGTACCAAAACCGCGCCGCGTTGATGCAAAAAATCGGTGCGCTTCGCCCTCATGCGCTACGCGCCAAAGGTATTTTCGAGGACAATCAAGGCACCTATAATGTGCATTTGGCAGGTGGAAATCTTGCCTGCCATCCGTTTGACGCAAAAGCGAGTGGCCATTTCGTGATTATCGGCAAACTCGATATGCCCGATGCCACTACGCTGGCGAAGCATTTTGAGCAAGAAAGTGACGCCTAAATGGTTTGGGATTTACCAACGCGGTTGTTTCACTGGGGGCTGGCCATATCTATCGCCGGTGCCTATATTTCCGGCGAGAACGGGTGGCAAGACATTCATGAAATTTTCGGTCTGACAGTGCTGGGGCTGATTATCTTTCGTCTGATTTGGGGGATTATCGGCCATCCGACCGCGCGGCTTGCCGCCCTACTGCCCGCGCCGCGTGTGCTTTTTGATTACATCAAATCGCTGTCCACGCATCGCGGCACCCCTTATTACGGGCATAATCCATTGGGCGGATTGGCGGTGATTGCCCTGCTCAGCGTGAGCGGCGCGATGGCACTGACCGGCTTATGGAACAGTGATGATATTCTCTATGAAGCGCCGATGCGACGGCTGGCACCATGGGGTAGCTTCATCGGACGGTGGCATATTCCGATACATTTTTTTGTCTTACCGTTGATTGCGCTACACCTGCTGGCACTTCTGACACACCGGCTTTGGCTGAAGGAAAAACTCGTCACCCGCATGCTCACGGGCGGCACACATGCGAATGCACAAAACCCTGAGCGCACAATGCGCGGGCTTTTCTTGATGATGCTCTGCCTTGGCACGGCCCACAGCCTGCCATGGCTGGCGGTTATTTTTTGATGCGGTAAACTTTGTGACACGCCTTGCAAGTGCCGCCCAAATTTTGCGCGGCAGTTTTAACCACGCCCTTATCGCCCAATGCCGCCGCCTTTTTCAGCCCCCGCGACGCCAGAGAAAAAGCTGCGGCTTTGGATTTGAAATCGGAAAAATCCTTCCAAATCGCATCGCGCGCGCCTTCGCTTTTTGAGCCTTCGGGGAAATACTCTGGCATCTCATCGCCCCAAACGGCCATGCGCTGTGCCGCTTCTTGAATGGCGTCAAAATCGCCAGCACCGATATGTTTTTTGAACACGGCCTGAATATCAGTGCCGTTCTGTTTGAAACGCACAACACGTTTTTCAACAAGCTCATTCGCATGTGCCGAAGCGATAGCCACGACGCCCACAACCAGCATGATGGACAAGACACGCATGGCAGCCCTAATCGCGATAAGACGGGTCAAGCCGGTCAAGCTTACGTAACAAAGCCGGCCATGCCAGCTTATCAACGCCCTGCATGAACAGGCCGCTTGATTGCTCGGCGGTTGTGTCTATCGCCGCTTTTGACGGCATATTCACCTTGGCCGTCAAAGCCCTGACCTGCGCGGCGCAGGCGCGTTCAAGGAAGTACATCGCCACAAAGGTCAACGCACAATTTTCACCGACCGCCAGCGTGCCGTGATTGCGTAACAGCATCAGCTTTTTATCGCCAATATCGGCAATCAGGCGTTCGCGTTCGTCCAAATTCAAGGCGACGCCCTCATAATCATGATAGGCCAGTTGCGGACACACCAGCATGGCAGGTTGCGACAGCGGCAACAGGCCGTCTTTTTGCGCTGAGACGGCCACACCATCATCAGTATGCAAGTGCATCACGCATTGGGCATCTTCACGGGCGCCGTGAATGGCACTGTGAATGGTGAACCCTGCCGGATTGACCATATACGGGCTATCCATCACGATATTGCCTTCAAGGTCAATCTTCACCAGGCTTGAGGCGGTGATTTCTTCAAACAACATGCCATAGGGGTTAATCAAAAAGTGATGTTCCGGCCCCTGCACGCGCACCGAAATATGGGTGAAAATCATATCGTCCCAGCCATGCATGGCGACCAGACGGTAGGTGGCGGCCAAATCAACCCGTAACTGCCATTCTTCGGCACTGACTTCGTCTCTAACCGATTTAATTTCTTCTGCAGCAGACATAATATCTTCCTCCAATGAATTTTCAAAAAGCTTGCGGCGAAAGTGACAAATTGTCAATCTTTCTGCTTCAGCAAATGCATCACGCCACGTTCCCAATCGGTGCGTTTGGACGTGCGCTGGTCGGCCGTCATTTGCGGTTCAAAATGAGCCTCGCATTGCCAATGCGCGCCTAAACCCGACACATCATCAAACCAACCCAAATACAACATCGCCAACATCGCCGCTCCCAGTGCCGTGGTTTCGGTGACCCGTGGGCGGTCAATCGGGCAATCGCACAAATCGGCAAGGTTCTGACACAGCCAATCATTGGCCACCATGCCGCCATCAACGCGCAAACGTGGTGGCGCGTCAAGTTTCGCAGAATTCATATCGGCGGCCATCGCCACCAGCAAATCATGCGTTTGTAGCGAAACCGCCTCCAGCGCGGCGCGGACAATATCGGCCTTGTGCGTATCGCGGGTCATATTAACAATAGCAGCGCGCGCATGCGGTGACCAATGCGGCGCACCCAAACCGGTAAAAGCAGGTAGCAATATCACCCGACTGTCGTGGTTGGCCGCCTCGGCGAGAGCTTGCGTTTCTGCTGCATGGTCAATCAAACCCAAGCCGTCGCGCAGCCATTGCACAATCGCACCGGCCATAAAAATACTGCCTTCCAGTGCATAAGTGGTCTCCCCACCCAAGCGATAGGCAATGGTCGTCAGCAAGCGATTGTACGACATAACCGGTTTGGTGCCGGTATTGGCCAACACAAAGCAGCCTGTGCCATAGGTTGACTTGACC
>CAYQFO010000120.1:0-4827 GCA_964416815.1 uncultured Rhodobiaceae bacterium
TGAAACAAAAAAATGGACTGATATTGATTACCGGCCCGACCGGTTCGGGTAAATCAACCTCACTGGCGGCGATGATTAATAAAATCAACCAAGAGCGCGCCGAACACATCATCACCATTGAGGACCCGGTGGAATTTGTCCACACGGAAATCAAGTCGATTATTTCCCAACGTGAGGTTGGTCACGACACAAGAAATTTTTCCAGCGCACTCAAAGGTGCCTTGCGCGAAGATCCGGATATTATTCTGCTTGGTGAGATGCGTGATTATGAAACCATCTCGCTGGCCTTGACGGCTGCCGAAACCGGCCACCTTGTTTTCGGCACCTTGCATACATCGGGAGCTGCCGAGTCCATTAACCGCATTATTGATGTGTTTCCACTCGCAGAACAAAGTCAGGCACGCTCGCAACTTTCCTCTTCGCTCCAATTGGTGATGACGCAACAATTATTGAAGCGCAAGAGCGGTGGCCGCATTGGTGCTTTTGAAGTGATGGTGTGTGTGCCGGCGATACGCAATCTCATTCGTGAAAATAAAATCCCGCAAATCGGCACGGTGATGCAAACAGGCGCACAATTCGGCATGATTACCATGGAAAAATATATCGATGAATTGCAAAAGCAGGGGCTTATTGTCGGGGAAGAAAATTAACCGCTAACACCATGCTCAAAAAAAGGAGGCGACACAAACGGTCGCCTCCCAAAATATCAAATTGTTCGTGCGAATCAATCGCCCCAGGGAACGCCCCAACCGGTTTGCGTCAATAAAGTCGGCGTCGTGCCTTCAAGCACGCAATAAAAAGGCGTAACCGTCACGGCGGCATCGGAAGCGACATGAATCAGAATATCGCCCAACTCAACACCAGTATGCGTAGAGCAAGCTGTGTTTGCCGTTACCGCTGTCGTCGTTGCGGTAATCATTGTATCGCCTCTGCGCGTTGAATCATAAGCGTTTTTGAAACTGACGAACGGATTACCTGTCGCAGCAATCAAACTCATGCAAGCCTTAACCTGAGCTTGTGACCTTTGCAAAAACTCGCATTCGGTAATGTTAACTTTAATATGGGCAGCACGGACCGTATCCGTGTTCACAATCCATTGTTGAATAGCCTTGGCGTTTGATTGCGTAACCGAACGCTTCGTGCTGTCAATATACCCCTGATAGCCGACAACGCCGACGGCGGCCAAAACACCGATAATGGCGACAACGACCAGAAGTTCAACAAGGCTAAAGCCCTTCTCACTATATGTGCGAATAATCATTGGATAATCTCCTCTTAATAAAACTTGCGCAAACAACGCGCATAACCCAACTTACCCACCATAACCGCAAGAAGCCATAAATTGCAATGATTTATTTTAATTTTTTTCCGATTTGTTATCGGCAGATAAATCGTGGTATAAGCAAAACGAATATCGGTGTTTGTTGCGGTTCAGTTTCGGGGGTTTGCGTGGCGTATCAATTTAAACGAGATAAAAAAAGTATACTCAATCTAGAGTTGGTTGGTGACATTGATTTGGAAATCACGCCCAACCTTAAGAATCAACTTATCAGCCAGCTGGAAGATGCGCGCGGGCTTGTGATTGACGCCCGCAATGTCAGCTATATTGACAGTTCCGGCGTATCGGTTTTAATTATTGCTCTACAAAGCTGCAAAACAAACCAAATTCCGTTACAGATTGTGGCAATCAGCGATAATGTGATGAAAGTGCTGCAATTGGCCAAGCTGGACAAGCTATTGCCGATAAAGGAGGTTACCGGGCCGGCGCAAATAGCCGATGTTGATGTATTCACCAAAGTCGGTGCGCAAGATGCCGAGCTCACCAGAGACTTGTCCGATATTTTAGATAAAAATACCAGTGATACCGACGATGCCGACTTGACCGAAGACGCGTTCGTCGCCGATGAGAATGACACCGATTTGATTGAAGCACTGGCCGATGGCACTGTGGGTGGTGCGCCGGACGAACCGGAACCAGAACCCACACAAACCCCACAGACACTGCAGACACCGCAGCCGCAAAAATCGGTCGCAGACAATAAAGACAAAACACCGAAATCGCCTAATGTCAAACCCGGAACATTTTCCTAATCCATGCAAGAGACCAGCACGCAACTTGACATTATTTACCACATGATGTTGGAGTTTACCTCAAGTGCCGACATCAACCGAACATTGCATCAAGGCCTTGATTATATCCGCACGCAAATTGGTGCTGAAGCGGCGAGCTTTTTTTATCTACATGCCGAGCGCGAGATTTTACGTTGTGAGGCTTGTATCGGCCCGATTGATATCACCGGTTTGGAATTGCAGGCCAATCAAGGTATTGTCGGTGCGGTAACCCAGAGCGATGAAATGCGCTTTGTGCCGGATGTTTCAAAAGACCTTGATTTTTCTCGCTCGGTGGATGCCATAACTGGCTTTGATACGCGTTCGATGATGTGTGTACCGGTGTCAGGCAATGGCAATAAATTTGGTGCTATTCAGTTGATTAACCGGCAGGACGGCAATTATTTTTCCGCGAGCGATGCCGCCCTTGTCTCGGTCTGTGCCAAATCGGCGGCACTGGCGTTGACCAATTCACAACTCACCACGCACATGTTGGACGCCGATGCTCTAAAGCGCGACTTGGCCATGGCTTCGCGGGTGCAGGAAAGTCTGTTTCCCAAACAAAAATATCATTATATTTACGGCGTCAATTTGCCCAAAAAAGGTGTGTCCGGCGATTTATATGATTATGTCGAGCGCAATGGACGGATTTATTTTTGTATGGCCGATGCTTGCGGCAAAGGCACCGATGCCGCCCTTATCATGGCCAAAACACATAGCCTGTTTCACAGTTTAAGCCGCAGTGAGCCATCACCGGCCGAGCTGACAACCATGATGAATCGCGAACTCGTGGAAACCGCTTGCAATGGCATGTTCGTCACCGCCATTATTGGCGTCTATAACCCGACCGACGGCGACATGCAGTGCTGCAATGCGGGTCACGAGCCGGGTCTGATTGTCCATTGCGATGCAACAATTGATTATGTAAAGGCCTGCCTGCAGCCGCTTGGTATCGTTGGTTTCAACATGCAAGATATGATAACCGAAACATATAATCTCACCGACAAGCGGTTTTATTGCTATTCGGACGGGATTACCGAAGCCGAAATAGGCGGCCGGATGATGGGGGCGCCCAAATTGGCAGAAATTCTGATACAGCAAATGGATTTACCATTGGCGACACAAATTCAAAACACCGTGCAGATTGTCAAACGCCAAGCCGATTTGCTGCCTGATGATTTGACCGTTTTGGGGCTGGGTTGTTCGCCCAAGACAGCGCATAATGCAAGCGCACAAATGCCGCAAACATGCGAGAAAAATTTCACCGAGTCGGTTGCCGACAATCAATTGGCCGACAAATTCAGTGATGAAGATGCACTCTTTACCATTTCATTGATTAGCGAAGTTCCCGAATTGCGGCGCGTACGCCGAGAAATTGCAACAATCCTTGCCGACAGTGCCGCAGCCGAGCACATTGATGACATCCAAAGAGCCGTGGATGAAGCCCTGCAAAATATTATCCTCTATGCCTATCCAGAAAATCGGCAAGGTGTGATTACCATCGATGGATATATTGTCGGGCGTAAATTATATGTCAGCATTGTTGATAATGCACCATTGATTGACCTTGCCACCATAAGGCCGCGTAGTCTGAAAACGCCGCGCGAAGGCGGGTTGGGAACTCATTTCATCATGCTGTTGAGCGAGCAGGCCCAGTGGTCGCACAAGGATGGCGCCAATCGATTGGATTTAAGTTTTGCAATCTAGCCCTGTTTGCGGCCGCTTTGGCGAATGGTTTTGAGCAATGCACTTAAGCGTGTTCGTTGAGTTTGGTCGGCCACGCCAACAAAAAACGCACGGCACCAAGCCTCGGCGAATTGCTCAATCGCAATGCCACCCGCCGATCCAATGGCGGGCTGCGCCACCCGCCAACGCCGGGCAAAGGCGAGACGGCCTTCATCCGCGCGTCGCTGTAAGCCACGACGCCGCGCCAGATGCGCAAAAGCTCTGTCCAATATCTGTAGCGGGTCACGCTGCGAATACCATCGTAGCATCATCAAAGGCAGGGCAAAAACCAGACTGCCCAACAGCCAGAAAATAACGAAAGAGACAAGACGCCCGAAAAACACCCCCGACAGCAGTTCACGACGCGCGGCTTCATCATAAAGAATAATGTCATTATTGAGTTGCACAACAAAAGCATCCAGACGTTGCAACCCGCGCCGCCATGCCCCTTGTATGCCGGTTTGATTGATGACGTCACGGGCATTGGCTTGTTCTTGAAACCGCGCTTGTGCGGCTGGCACCATGCGCGTCGGGTCGAAGCGATGCCAAAAGCCCGGTGCCAGTTCGGCCTCTACCCAAGCATGGGCATCTGATTGGCGAACAACATAATAATTGCCATAAGCGTTCCACTCGCCGCCGGAGAACCCAAGCACGACATTGGTCGCAATGCCGCCCGCCCGCAAAGCAATCGCCATACTGGCGGCGAAATGACTGCAATAGCCGATTTTACTGTCAAAGAAAAATCTATCCATACGTAATTGCGGCGGGTCGCGTAATCGCGGCGGGGTCAGCGAATAACCAAACCCGCCCTTGGCAAAATACAGCATCAGACGGGCGGCAAAATCTCGATTGTCTGCCGATTGCGCCCGCAAATCTTGCGCCCAAGCAACCAGCTTCGGTTGGCCGTCTATGGCGACAATCGACTCCATGTCGGCATAAAAACCCGCACCGGTAAGCGAGCTTAAATGCGCCGTCTGCGGCAAGGGTATATTT
>CAYQFO010000121.1:0-4821 GCA_964416815.1 uncultured Rhodobiaceae bacterium
GCGCTTGGTGAATATGGGTGTTCCCAGTTTCATGATTTCGGCGGCTTTATCTCTGGTGGTGGCGCAACGTCTGGCGCGCAAAAATTGTCAATCATGTCTCCTACCGGACGATAAGGTGACCCCCGAAGCATTGCGTTATATCGGTTTCAGCGACGAAGAAATCCAATTGCTCACCCCGCGTCGTGGGGGCGGTTGTGGGGCTTGTGACGGCACCGGCTATAAAGGACGTCAAGCCATTTACGAAGTGTTACGCATTACGCCGAAAGTGGAAGAAGAGATTTTGAAAATGTCGCAAGCCCCCGAAATTTTAACCGCCGCACGACGCGACGGCTTTATGACAATGCAGGAGGTCGGACGCGATTATCTGCGCGACGGTATTCTTTCTTTGGAGGAGTTCACACGCGTTTTGGTTGTGAATTAGGGGGTGAGATGGTTACCTATGCCTTTGCCGGGGTTCAAGCTGGCAAGAAAATCAAAGGAAAAGTGGAGGCAGCAACCCTTGCCAAGGCGCGCTCGGAACTGCGTCAAAAGCGCATTCGTGTCAAAACCATCAATGAAGTCCAAGCGGGCAAAGGGTCGTTTGATATTAACATTACGTGGGGACCGTTTGGCACTATTCCGGCCAAAGAAATCCTCTTATTCAGCAAAAAAGTGGCCACCATGATACGCGCTGGTCTGCCTATTCTGGACGGGCTTATCATGGTGGCCGGCCAAACCAGAAACCCGAATATGAAACGCGCCACCAATGAAATTATCAATATGCTCAATGATGGTCGCTCGTTATCGGATGCTTTTGCCAAACAAGAACGCCATTTTGATAATGTCTACCGCAATATGATAAGGGCCGGTGAGGCTTCCGGTCGGCTTGACCAATTTCTCGACAAGCTTGTATCGATTCTTGAAAAACAGGCAAAAATCAGATCCGGCATTAAATCTGCCATGTTCTATCCGGTGACCCTCATTGTGGTCTCGGTAGGGATTACGATTTTCATGCTGACCAATGTGGTTCCAACCTTCCAAGAAATGTATGAGGGCATGGGCATTGAACTGCCGGGGCCAACGCTTGCGATTGTGAATGCCAGTGAATGGATTGGAAATTTTGCCAATGTTGCCACCCTGCTGGGGACGGTTTTCGGTGTTGGGTTGGCCAATCGTTTGCTGATGAAATATGTATCTTTCTATCGCGGAATCGTCCATCGGATAATGTTACATATACCGGTTTGGGGCGGTATTACGACAATGGCGGTAACGGCACGCACTTCGCTGTTGATGGCCAATCTGTTTGCCGCTGGCGTAAGTGTGCTGGAAACATTGAGTGTCGCGAAATCCGTGACCACCAATTCAATGTATCAAAACGCTTTTGAACGTATTCGCAATGATGTTATGACCGGTAGCGAATTGTCGGTATTGTTTGCTAAAGAAAAAGTTTTTCCCATTGAATTGTCGCAACTGATTGCGGTTGGTGAGCGCACTGGCAATATGGAAGAAATGCTCAATTCGATTGCCAATTATTATGAAGAAGAATTTGATGGTTTGGTCGAAGGTCTGTCGACGGTTATCGAACCATTGATGATTGTGTTTGTCGGTTTTCTGGTTGGCATCATGGTGGTGGCGTTGTATTTGCCAATCTTTTCGGCTGGTAATTTGGCGGCCGGTTAAAATTACGCCGGTTCATTGGCTTGGCCTTCGCCGCACCAGTCATCTTCAAAGGTTCTGGGCCAGCTTGTGCCGCTGTCGCGAATTTCATCCAGCAGGGCAGGATGCGGCGCATGGCGACGGCACAAGCCTTCCGGTGTGCTGGTCGGGCGGACAACCATATTGGCGTCCCAATAACGACAATGCTTGCAATGAACAATCGGGGTAGGCGGTAGGGGGTCGGTATACGCATTACTGTCCATATGATCAAACTGGCGGAGCGGCTTAAAAAAAGCAAGTTTGTTTATGGATTTTTCGCTGTAATGCGTTAAATTCTCTGGGTTGTTTTGTGTTGTGTGAGGTTTGGTAATGAATACACCTTCTGTTGTTGTTTCAGATGAAGTTGAACTGGCCCGTTTGGCCGATGTTGTTGACGCGGTTTTGGTGACCGTGCGTGATAAGCCGGAACAGATAAAGCTTGCATTGGCGGCGATGTTGTCGGGCGGCCATGTGTTGATTGAAGATGCGCCCGGTATGGGCAAAACCAGTTTGGCGCGGGCGTTGGGTTTTCATTTGCAGCTCGACTGGAAACGTCTGCAATGCACCAATGACACAACCCCTTCCGATATTGTCGGTATCAATATCTTTGACCCGCAAGCTGGTAGTTTTTCTTTTCGTGAAGGCCCGATTTTTACGCAAGTTTTGCTCGCCGATGAACTCAATCGTGCGCCCAGTAAAAGCCAGTCGGCTCTGCTGGAAGCCATGGGCGAACGGCAGGTGACGATTGAAGGTCAAGCCCACGCCCTGCCCAATCCGTTCATTGTTATTGCCACGCAAAATCCGCTGGAGCAAATCGGTGTATCGCCATTGCCCGAGTCACAACTTGATCGCTTTGCCCTCTCGTTCAGTCTCGGCCTGCCGTCCAGCGCGGTGGAGGCCGACATTTTGAAAAACGCTGTTGCCGGTTATGAAAATTTTGAACATGGTACACCGGTGCTGGCGGCAGGTGCCTTTTTCGCGATGCGGATGCAATGCGCCAATATTGTTTTTGCCGATGCAATGGTTGCTTATTTACAAAAATTGGCGGCGCGATTGCGCGCTGGTGGGCTGACCTCTCTTTCGGTGCGCGCATTGATACAGATTAAGGGTTTAGCGCAGGCGTATGCGATGATTGCCGGTCGTGATTTTTGCGTGCCGGAGGATATTCAGGCTGTCATCTTGCCCGGCTTACAACATCGCATGGGGCCTATTGGCGGCTCGGCGGTCGCAATCATCAGTGATATTGTGGCCGAGATACCGGTGCCATGAGGGATGCTGCCAAGATAATAAAACCTCGAAAGAAATTCGGCTTCGGGGGTAGGTTGAGCCGATATTTGGCGATGCGGCGACAATTTTGGGAGAGCGGTGTTTGGGAAATTCGGCAAAGGAATATCTTCATTTTGCCCAATAGGTACGGGTTTTATGCAGGGTTTTTGGTGCTGTCGAGTTTTGCCATGGGTTATAAGGTGCAGAATAATTTTATTCTGCTGGCGGTGATATTTCTATTTTTGGTTTTCATGCTGTCGCTGATTGCTGGTGTCCGCAATTTGCAGGGCTTGCAGGTTGATGTGCGCATTGCCCCTTATTATTTTGCCGACCAAGCGCAACAAATCCACCTTAATTTCACCAAGTCCACTCCGGCTTTTGCGATAATGCTGATAAGTGATTTGCAAAGCTTTGAGCTTGACCTATCGCAAGGGGCAAGCAGTGTCGTCGTAAAGGTCGGTCATTTTGGGCGCGGTGTCTACGGTGTGCCACCCATAAAACTGGTCAGCAATTTTCCCCTCGGCATTGCCGTGACATGGAGTTGGTTAAATCCGCCGGGTCAAATTATTGTTGCGCCGATACCGAATGAATTACCCCTTGGCCAATATGTGCGTGGTCATCCGATGTTGCCCAAGGCCGATACCAAACAGCGTCAGCAAATGGACCGTGCCGATGATTTAGGCGATTTGCGTGACTACCGACCCGACGACCCCCCCAAGCGTATTGATTGGAACCGATTTGCCGCCACCCGCGAAATGCTGGTGCGCGAGTATAGCAATCATGCACAAGGAGAATTGGTGCTAAGCCAACCGAACGGCGACTTGGAAGCTGCCTTGTCTTATCTGGCGGGTGGCTTGCGCGTGGCGCAACACCACGCGACCGCAGCGCGGATGATATTGAATGGGATCGAATATCGTGTCTATGGCCAATCAGATCGGGAGAAAGCCTATTATGCTCTGGCTTTGGCTCAATAGGGTGCAAACTTGGCTGTTGGCCGAGGAAGCCCGATTAACGGCCATCATGCTTTATCTGGCTTCTCTGCCGGTCGCTGCTGCCGTGTCATTATTAATACATCCGCTCGGATTTTTGCTGTGGACACTGATGTGGCCTTTAACATTGATGCCACGGCGTTGGCCGCGCACGATAGTGCTGTTACTTGTGCTGCCAGTTGTTGTTTTTTTAACCATGCAGGTCGTGCAACCACCAGCGGCAGAGTTTTTCATGTTGCTTGTGTTTATTTTACCGGCCGCCGAACAAGTTCAGGCCGATGGTCGCCCCGGCGGGTTTAATCTGGTGGGCGTGGTGTTTCCGGCCTTGTCGGCTTTGGTTTTGTCGCCCAACATATTTTTGTTCTTGCTCTTATTGGTGAGCATTATTCTTTACACTGGTATTTTGACTTTACGTATTAACCGTATGCCGTTCTCCGGCCTGCGCATTCGCCTATTGCCGATTATTCTGGCGTTGAGTGGGTCGCTGTTTTTTGCCGTTGCGGCCTTTATTTTGATGCCGCGCATTAATCCGTCCGCGCTACCGGGGTTTAGCACCGGGGCCGAAAGTGGGTTGCGGAACGAAATGGATATTGGTCGTTTTTCCGAAGTGCTGGAAAATACTGACCCGGTTTTTCGTGCGGTTATGCCGACGCGCTTGTCTGATGCTGAACTTTATTGGCGCGTTTACAGTTTGAACAATTTGCGCGGTGTGACATGGAAGGCAGGTCATGGCCGGACTTTGCCACTGACGCGCCCGTTTTTTGCGACATCACCAAACGGACAGGTGCAAAGCGTGGCTTATGAAGTTCGCCATATATCGCCAGCACCGCGATATTATCCGGTGTTAGGTGTGGCTGGTGTTGCCTTTGATAATCCGCGCCTTATTCTCAAT
>CAYQFO010000122.1:0-1076 GCA_964416815.1 uncultured Rhodobiaceae bacterium
GTTCCATGCTGCCCGCGTAATAAGCGCGACAGGCGATATTGGTTTGTATCAATCAATTCTGCCTGCGCAAATTGTAGCACCTCCCAACCCATCGGGGTTTGCACGCCAAGCCGATTGCCTCCGGCCAACACCTCACTTTCCGCACGACTTTCAAGCTCACCACAAGCGAGTAAAACATCAAAATATGTATTTTTGTCCCAGCGACCGACCGGTCCGGCAGGTAAATTGGCCGTGGTTTCTCCAATGATTGAGGGCGCCGACACGATTTGCTCACGTCCGCTTGCGCTCACGGCGACAACGACGCGGCTCGGCCACGGTGTCGCGCAAGCTGCCAGCAACGGCACACCGGTCGGCCAGCTTGTGCCATAGGCGCCGTCAAGAGCGGCAGGCAATTCCAATAGCTGAACATCCGGGCGCGATACAAGCCCCGGATTGTCAGGGCGCGTGACAGTCTCAGAAATGGTCGGGCGTGCGCCATATAGTCCAGATTCAAATATCTGCGCCGTCACCTCCACCACCGTGCTGATGGCAATGCGCGTGATGCGCCATTGGCACCCAAGCGCGGCAATAATGTCACCCGCTTCAAGGTCAAGATGGCGCGGCGTTAGCGTCAGGCGTAATTGTTCACCCTGCTGGCGCGCTTCAATCAGCAGGCGGTCGGCCAATGCCTGTGCCTGCCCATGACCAAGTGCCATTGGCAAGTCAATGCGCGCTATCGGCACATCCGGCCCGTTAAAATGTGCGCTGACCAGTTGCGGCGCATAGTCACTGTCAGCATCAAAATAATGCACATCAAGCCGATTGGGACGCGAGACCGCCTCACCGGCTGAGCGGTTAATCGCAGGCGCACCATCTTGATAAACAATATCGCTGTCGGCAATCGCGCGTACCAGTGGACGCCCACGCCCATGAACCATCAACGCCGTTCCACCACTCACCACATCCAGCCCAAAAGCCTCAACCAGAGGTTGCAGGCGTGCGCGTAGTGAAGCCTCACCAGCCAGCGCGATACCTTCCACCGTGCCAGCGACATCATTCGTTACCACATCAATGTTAGCGTCCTGCGCTAAGGCTTT
>CAYQFO010000122.1:1086-4807 GCA_964416815.1 uncultured Rhodobiaceae bacterium
GGCTTTAATCAACGCCGCCAATGGGGCTGAAGCCTGTCGTCCATTTATCCAGTGGCCGGTGTGCCAGTTCGGCCCGTCAGCCCAGACATCTGTGCGATAGGGAAAGGTCGGAAATGGCCGCGCATCCCACGCCCATATATAGACACGCGACACATTCACCATTGACCCATTATAATGGGTTGAGCGCGGATTATTGGTTGAATTTCGATAATAGTGCGTCACCGCATGCAAATAGGCACGCTGCATGGTGTCATCGCGCTGACCGGAGGAAAAATACGGGGCGCTTCCCTCCGAAGACAAACTGTCCGGAAATACATTCGGCTGATTAGCCCCCTTATCAACCGCCGGACAACCCAGTTCGGTAAACCAAATCGGCTTGCTACGCGGCCGCCAAAGCGTTGACGCAACCCGTTGGTTTTGACGGCGTGGACGATGCCTATTTTGCCACCAATGACGAATGTCCTTGGCACGATATAGCCATGGTTCACCAAGCCCATCGGTTATCGGTGTGCGTTGTTGTGCGTGACGCGCGGCCGCATCGACGTAATACCAGTCATAATATTCGCCGCCTTCTATCCGACCTTGCAGATAGTCAATATCGTAAATTTCTTTGGTGCCAGCCTGCGCATCAAGGTGGTCATGACCATCGCGCCAGTCAGCCAGTGGAAAATAGGCATCAATACCGATAAAATCGCAATTATTATCAGCCCAAAATCTATCAAGCGGAAAATCGATCACCCCGGCCTCAGGCACATGAGCACCATATTCGCTCCAATCGGCGGCATAACTTATTTTCGCAGTTGGTAGATGTTGCCGCACCAATGCCGCAAGATTAACAAGATGTCGGCTAAACGGATAATCGCCGGAAGCATCGCGCAGCCGCGACACGCCGCGCAATTCGGAACCGATAAGAAAAGCATCAACCCCGCCAACTTCAGCACAAAGCCGAGCATAATGCTCAATCATGCCCCGCAAACAAAATTTATCATCACGGTTGCTCCCATTGACAAACCGGTCAATGGCACTTGCCGCTACGCCGCCAGCGTCAGGGGAGTTGGGTTGACCCGGCGCCGGATGGCAGGTTATGCGTCCACGCCATGGATAGGTCGGTTGACGGGCGCGACCATAAGGGTCGGCGAGCTGATTATCGGCGGCTACATCCATCATGATAAATGGGTAGAACATCACTTTCAGACCACGCGCCTTCAAATCAATTATCGCCGCACCCACGGCATTGTCGCTTGGTGTGCCGCCAAAGGCTGTTCGTCCGTCGACTGTTGAAATGCGATACCCGCGTCCGCGCGGCAAACCAGCGACGTGCCAATTTTGCGGCCAAGTTGCCTTGCCGTCATGCTCGACGCCCGGATAAAGCCTACACTCGGCCGCATTCAGCGACGTGCCAAACCATGCCACCACCAGAGCCACATGGTCGCAATCGGAATGGGTTTCCTGCAATTGGTCAAGCGCAATCTCCCAATCGCTCTGCACAGCACTGGCGTTCAGATTTTCACCACGAACACGCCCGCGCCCCAAAAATTGCAAATTTGGCTCAGGATGATAACCAAACTCGGTAGCCCCGGGTAGCATGGCCACAGCACGGGGGCTGAAATTTTCAGCCATTGCTGGTGGCCGAAAAATTTCAAAGGAAAACTGCGGCACACGATTGCCGAAGGTCGACAAGTCAAAATCACGAATAACCACATAGGCCAACCCACGATAGGCCGGACAATGCTCCCCGCGCGACGCTTGTATCGTCGGGTCGGGTTGTTGTCCCTGTGTGCCGTGATAAAGAGTCAAATTGAGCTGCGCCGGTTCAAGCGGTGTGTCATCGGCCCATATGCGCCCCAGTCGCGCCACCGGCCCTTCGCACAAGGCAATGGCAAAGCTCAAAGAATAGCTGAAATTGCGCTGTACCGGTTCACTTCCGCCTCCCCCGCCGCCTTTATCACTACCACCAGTTTCGCTGATATGCTCGGCGACATCGCCGTGCCAGATAAGTTGCCCGCCCAACCGCATACGACCATAAAGGCGCGGTATCGGGCTACCGGCGCGGGCACCCAGCACCTGCACTTGCGACAAACGGCGACCTTCGCGTACCGGTTGCTCCGGACGATCAATAAGCAGAGCCAAATTAACTGCGAAATTGAACCAGTTAATGCCACCCCCATCACCTCCCCCATCACCACCCCCGGCAGCAAAATTCAAATCGCTCATGATGACACTTGCGGAAAGCTAAACCGGGCAATGCAATAGCGTTGCCACCGATCATGATAATCCAGCTCACACACGCCTACCCCTGTCATGGCATGAACCATGCGCCCGGCACCGGTATAAATGGCTATGTGCCGTGCTGGTCGGCGGCGACGCAAGCGGAACAGCAGCACGCAAGCAGGCTCAATTTCATTGACTGGCGTAAGATGACGCAACGCCGCCGCATACAGCAATTCAGCATCGCCGCGTTGCCCGTAGCGGGCATAAGGGGGCGGCAATTCCACCTCCTGCCCATAGAGTTCCCGATACACACCACGCACCAATCCGAGACAGTCAGCACCCACGCCGCACACGCTGGCCTGATGGCGATAGGGTGTGCCAAGCCATCGGTGCGCTTCGTCAATAATGTTGTCAGCTGTAGGCATGTCAGCCGGGGCGCACATTTATCAGCACCCGACCGTCAGGCAAATCGGGAAAGCCCTGATAGTTTTTTGCATTGGAGAATTTGTTGGCGCAGCTCTCTAAACGTTTGTCACACCCCGCCGTCAATGTGATGTAACTGCCCGCTTGCAAAGCGGCGGGTGGCGTTTGCCAAAGCGTTAACTGGCGTCCATCATTAAGAGATGTGTCGGTGCGGACAAAAAACTTTTCAATAATCCCATTGACCCGTACCAGCCCGTCGGTAAACCAACCCTTGGCAAACCCAAGCCGTGGTAGCAATAACTGCGTCCCATTGCACGCCAACACCTCGCCTTGCCAGCGAAAAGCAGAGCCGCTCAAATTGACACGACAGCGTCTGTCGCCAAGGGCTGCATCGCATCGCAGTTGATAAAAACGCCCTTGTGGCCGATTGATTTCTTGACCGGTACCGCGTAAATCAACATGAAAGCGGCCCTTTTCCAACCGCACCGGCCCAAAATAACCATTCATCATCGACATCCGGTTTTCCGGTGCCTGCCAATCAACCAGAAACAGTTGAAAAGCGGCGTGGTCGTAAACGCCGGCTTGCAAATCATCATCAGTAATCAAATCGCTGCCAAGATTGCCGGCGGCCTCCGGCCCATGCGATGCCATCCCAAGCCGCGTCTCGAATATCGAAAAGTGAATGGCAGCATCGGCCCGAAAGCCGACCCCCTCAAACTCAATATCAGCGTCGTGATTGGTCAGACCCAACACCACACCATCCGTGCGAACAATACGCCAGCAATGGCAAAAATGCGTCAACCCGTTACTTAATTGCTGATGCATGGCCGGGGTTAAATTTTTCATGACCCGCCCCCATCCAATCGCAATTCAACAAGGGGAATGTCATCTGTGCGCCCAAGCTTGTCGCCAAGCCGTTCAATATGCAGAGCATCAATATCAAACCGCACCGGCACAAAATAAGCGGCGCCGCCGGTCAAGATGGCCGTTTCGGACAGCGACCTTGGCAACACAATTTCGCCGCGCTGCCGGTCAAAAGTAAAATCCGTATCGGCACGCAAAGCCTGACCATTGTGCGCCAACACCA
>CAYQFO010000123.1:0-4757 GCA_964416815.1 uncultured Rhodobiaceae bacterium
CTACTATGGCCATATCCCACTCGACACAAACGGTATCCATAACGGCGTTGTCGGACTGGCGGTGAATTTCGGCACGGTGCTTGTGGTTCATCTGAGCGACCAACGCCAACAAGCCGCAATAGCCGAAGCCGACAGCCCCTCGTTTGGCGACTAATCCTCAAACGGGTCTTTGACTAAAATCATGTCGTCGCGTTCGGGGCTGGTCGAGAGTAATGTCACCGGTGCGCCGATGAGCTCTTCAATATGGCGAACATAGCGCACCGCCTGCGCTGGTAAAACCGCCCAATTGCGCGCACCAAAACTCGTCGCACTCCACCCTTCCAAGGTTTCGTAAATCGGTTCAATGCGCGCCTGCTCGGCCGAATTGGCCGGCAGATAATCAATCGCCTGACCGTCCAATTTATAACCGGTGCAAATTTTAATCTCGTCAAAGCCGTCCAGCACATCCAGCTTGGTCAGCGCAATGCCGTTAATGCCCGCCATCTTTACCACTTGCCGCACCAGCACCGCATCAAACCAGCCGCAACGCCGCTTGCGACCCGTCACCGTACCAAATTCATGGCCACGCTCGCCCAATTTTTGGCCAACCTCATTGTCCTGCTCGGTCGGAAACGGCCCCTCGCCCACGCGCGTCGTATAAGCCTTGGTGATGCCCAGCACATGGCCAAGTGCGCCCGGACCCACTCCTGCGCCAACCGCCGCCTGACCGGCCATCGTGTTGGACGAGGTGACATAAGGATAAGTGCCGTGGTCAATATCCAACAGTGCGCCTTGTGCACCCTCAAACAAAATCCGCCGTCCCGTGCGTCGCACGTCGTCCAGCAGCCGCCAGACCGGTGCGGCATAAGGAATAATTTCACCGGCAATGTCCATCAGCCGGTCATACAGCGCAAGTGCCTCCAAGGGTGGCAATTCCAGCCCCCGCCGCAACGCATTATGGTGCGCCAGTAAATGATCAATCTTGCCCATCAGCGAGGACGGGTCGGCAAGGTCAATAATATGCAATGCGCGACGCCCCACCTTGTCTTCATAGGCCGGGCAGATGCCGCGCCGTGTGGTGCCGATTCTCACACCGCCATTACTCGCCTCGCGGGCGGCGTCCAGTTCCTGATGCAACGGCAGGATGAGCGTCGCATTATCGGCGACTTTGAGATTGTCGGGGCTGACGGCCACGCCCTGCGCGCGCAGCGTGTCGATTTCTTTCACCAACGCCCACGGGTCTACCACCACGCCATTGCCGATAATCGACAGCTTGCCTTCGCGCACAATGCCCGACGGCAAAAGCGACAGCTTATAAACCTCGCCGTTAATCACCAGCGTATGACCAGCATTATGCCCACCCTGAAAACGCACCACCACATCGGCACGCACGCTCAGCCAATCGACAATCTTGCCCTTACCTTCATCGCCCCATTGCGAACCGATGACCACCACATTTACCATGAGGGTTCCTCCGTTTTGGCGCGCTAGAATTTCAGCAGCTTGACTTGCGTCACCTGCCCCAGCGCGTTGATTTTCTTCAGCACATCATCGGTCACATCGCTGTCTACGCAAATCAGGGAAATCGCGTCACCCCCCAACTTTTCACGACCCAGATTAAACGAGGCGATATTGACATCATGCTGCCCCAACACCGTACCCAGCGCACCAATAAAACCCGGTTGATCCATATTGGTGATATACAGCACACGCGGGGCCAGCTCGGCCTTCATGTTAATGCCCTTGACCTGAATAATACGCGGATTGCCGTCGGAGAAAACAGTGCCTGCAACCGAGCGTTCCTGCCGCTCGGTTTTCACAATCAGGCGGATATAGCTATCAAACGCGCCGCTGCTGCCGCTTTTCATTTCCGACACCACAATGCCGCGCTGCTTGGCAATGGCTGGCGCGCTGACCATATTGACATCGCTCAAAAGCGGCCGCAATACACCGGCCACAATCGCCGAGGTGAGCGGCGCAATATTCAATTCGCTCACATCACCGACATATTCAATCTGCACACTCTTAATGGCACTTTCGGTCAACTGACCGGCAAACAGACCCAACTGCTCGGCCAATGTCACATAGGGCTTGAGGCGTGGCGCATCCTCGGCGGAAATGGCCGGCATGTTAATCGCATTGGTGACGGCACCGGTCATCAGATAATCGGCCATTTGCTCGGCCACCTGAATGGCGACATTCTCTTGCGCCTCGCCGGTGGACGCCCCCAAATGCGGCGTGCAGACAACATTCGCCATACCGAAAAGCGGATTGTCTTTGGCCGGTTCTTCGTCAAACACATCCAACCCAGCCCCGCCCACATGGCCGCTTTCCAGTGCCGCCTTAAGTGCCGCCTCATCAATCAGACCGCCACGGGCGCAGTTAATCAACCGCACGCCGGGCTTGCATTTGGCCAGTGCTTTGGCATCAATGATATTGCGCGTCTTGTCGGTCAATGGCGTGTGCAGGGTGATGAAATCGGCGCACGTCAGCAAATCATCCAGTTCCACTTTTTCAACGCCGATTTCCATCGCCCGTTCCAGCGTCAGAAACGGGTCGAAAGCGACCACGCGCATTTTCAGACCAACGGCGCGGGTCGCAGCAATTGAGCCGATATTACCGCAACCAACGACACCCAGCACTTTGCCGGTCAATTCGACGCCCATAAAACGCGATTTTTCCCACTTGCTTGCATGTGTCGAGGCATTGGCTTCAGGAATTTGTCGCGCCAGCGCAAACATCATGGCAATGGCGTGTTCGGCCGTGGTAATCGAATTACCGAAGGGCGTGTTCATGACCACAATGCCTTTGGCGGTAGCGGTCGGCAGGTCGATATTGTCAACGCCGATACCGGCGCGGCCAATCACTTTCATATTTGTCGCCGCATCCAGCACGGGCGGCGTGGCTTTGGTCGTTGAGCGCACGGCGATGCCGTCATAATTGCCGATAATTTTAATCAGTGCGTCGCGCTCAAGGCCGGTTACCACGTCAACCTCAAGCCCGCGCTGTTTGAAAATTTCTTCGGCCAGCGGACTCATTTTATCGGCAATCAGAACTTTTGGCATCGGTCACATCTCCTGTTTCACGATTGCAAATGCCCAGTCGAGCCAGTGGGTCAGGGCTTGCATGTCGGTGGTCTGTCTCGCCGCGCCGGCCCAGATGCGTAAACCCGCAGGTGCATCGCGGTAAGCACCGATGTCATACGCCACGCCTTCGTCTTCCAGCAGCTTGGCGATTTTTTTGGCCAAAGCAGTCTGTGCCGCGTCATCCAAAGCGGTCACTTCCGGCGCGGTGATTTTCAGGCACACCGAGGTGTTGGAGAGATTGGCGCGGTCTTGGCACAGAAAATCGACCCAGCCGCAGGCATCCACCCAGTCAACCAGCACGCCCAAATTGGCCTCGGAGCGAGCGATAAGCGCGTCCAGCCCGCCGATTTCCTCGGCCCATTTCAGCGCGTCGATATAATCCTCGACGGCCAGCATGGAGGGCGTGTTAATCGTCTCGCCGCGAAAAACGCCGTCAATCAGCTTGCCGTTTTTGGTCAGGCGGAAGACTTTCGGCATCGGCCAAGGGGGCGTGTGGCTTTCCAGTCGTTCAACGGCGCGCGGGCTTAAAATCAACATGCCGTGCGCGGCCTCGCCACCCAGCACTTTTTGCCAGCTATAAGTGGTCATGTCGAGCTTGTCCCATGGCAGAGGCATGGCAAAGACGGCCGAGGTGGCGTCGCACAGGGTGAGGCCTTGGCGGGTCGGGCTAATCCAGTCGCCATTGGGGACGCGCACCCCAGACGTGGTGCCGTTCCAAGTGAAGGCCACATCGCGGGCGAAGTCGACTTTGGTTAGGTCTGGTAGCGCGCCGTATTCGGCTTGCATGACGCGCACATCGTCGAGTTTGAGCTGCTTGACGGCATCGGTAATCCAGCCTGCGCCGAAACTCTCCCAGCCCAGAATATCCAGCCCGCGCGCGCCGAGTGCGCTCCACATGGCCATTTCAAACGCGCCCGTGTCAGAGCCGGGGACGATGCCGATATGGTAGTCATCGGGCAGGCGAAGGATGGCGCGGGTTCGGTCAATGGCCTCTTTGAGGCGGGTTTTTCCGAGGCCGGAGCGGTGTGAGCGTCCCAGCACGGCATTGCTCAGATTGCCGAGAGCATATCCGGGTCGTTTGGCGCACGGCCCGGACGAAAAATCAGGATTTACCGGACGCCTCTCCGGTTTGGGGAGCGTCTGGCTTTTCAACTCATTCATGTCTCTACCCTTTCAGATAGCTGCGCCTCGTTGGGGAGGCGTGTCCCACTGAGGCATATAGGCGGATTGAGTGGTCGAGGCAAGGGGAAAAAGAGCTTGTCGGCAAAGCTGGTTAGTGGTTAGGTTTTGAGCGACATTAGAAAGATAGGTAAATCCATGCCGCGTAACAGACCTTGGACTCGCGATGAGTTGATAATTGCGTTGGATTTCTATCTAAAGCACCGCGATAGTGGAATTCCAAGAAAAGAATCCGATGAAATTAGGCTTCTCAGCGAGCAATTAAATCGCTTAGCGATTCTTCACGACCTACCGCGTGGCGAAAAATTTCGGAACGCGAATAGTGCCCGTCTAAAGCTGATGAGCTTTCTCGCCGTTGACCCTGACTGGACAGGGCGGGGCATGAGTAACGTTGGTCAAGGCGACCGGCAAGTCTGGACAGATTTTGCACATCAACCAGAGATTCTAAATGCAGCCGCGCAATCCATTCTCCAACACCTCTATTTCAACGTGCAGACCGAAGACAGCCAACCC
>CAYQFO010000124.1:0-4752 GCA_964416815.1 uncultured Rhodobiaceae bacterium
GCCAAATCATCGGTCACTTCTTGTATCCGCACGCCAAGCCAACCGCGCCGCGTTTCGCCATATTTTTGTAACTGCGCCACCACACTGGACATTAAATTGGATGGAATCGAAAAGCCGATACCGACCGACCCGCCCGTGGGCGAAATAATCGCTGAATTCACCCCAATCACTTCCCCCTTCAAATTGAACAATGGGCCACCCGAATTACCGCGGTTTATGGCGGCATCGGTTTGAATAAAGCTGTCATAGGGGCCGGCACTGATGTCACGGTTAATGGCCGAAATAATACCAGCCGACAATGAGCCGCCAAGGCCAAACGGATTGCCGACTGCCACCACCCAATCCCCGACACGCGCCTTGTCGCTATTGCCAATCGGCACATAAGGCAATGGCTTGGAGACTTTAATGGTCAGCACCGCCAAATCAGTTTTCGGGTCACGCCCCAGAAGGGTCGCCTCATATTTGCTCCCGTCAGCAAAATTAACGGTAATTTCATCGGCCTGTTCAACGACGTGATTATTGGTGATGATGATACCGCTTGCATCAATCACAAAACCCGACCCCAGAGACGACACTTTCTGCCCACGCTTGGGCATGGCGCGGTCGCGGAAAAATTCCTCAAAAAATTCATTAAATGGTGGCTGACCAGGCCCCCGACGTCGGCTCACCGTGGCACTGGTCGATATATTGACAACCGCCGGTATCAGGCGTTCGGCCAAATCGGCAAAGCCATCTGGCACCGAGCGCGCCGCCGCAGGCATCAGCAAAAAAGCGATAAGCAGCACCCAAACCAGTGCGCCAAACAGCCATTGACGACGGCTGTTAAAAATAAAACAATCGAATGTCACCGAAATCTCCTTCACGAAGCAAGCCAAACAAGCACAACCCCGACGCTAAGAGCAACAATGCCACCCAAACGCAGCGTATTGTCACTTATCGTGTCGAGTTGGCGCACCATGGAACGCAAAAATGTCGGAAAAAGGGCATAAAGCGCACCTTCAAAAGCCAATACCAAACCTATGGCAAGAAACACCATATCCATCAAGAACTCCGCTAACTCCCGACCTTGGCCCCAGTTTTGGGTTCGATTTTGGGTTCGATTTTACGCTTGACTTTGGCTTCAGCTTTGACCGCTTTCTTAATTTCCGGACACAATTGACCACTCAAGCTCTGACCTCTGGCCAGCAATCTGCGAATGTTCAACCGCGTCCCGCTTTTAACATTACCTTGGCGACTCTCTTTAAGCCCACTATTCGGGTCCTTGAAAAATTGGAAAAATGAGCTGTCGGGCGACAACACCATTGTCGTTGAGCCATCCTTCAAAGCACGTTCATAGGCCTGCATGGAACGATAGAAAGCAAAAAAGTCCGGATCCTGCCCGAATGCGGCGGCAAAGACTCGGTTGCGGCAGCCATCGCCCTGACCGCGAATGATTTCGCTGTCACGGGTTGCCTCGGCCAGCAGCACAGTGACCTGTTTGTCGGCCTCGGCGTGGATGGCGCGCGATACTTCCTGACCACGGGCGCGAAATTCAGCCGCTTCCTGCTCGCGCTCGGTTTGCATACGGCGATAAATAGCTTGGCTGTTGGCTTCCGGTAAATCGGCGCGGCGGATACGCACATCAACAATCTCAATACCGAAATCACTCGCTTGCCGGTTCACCAAATCACGAATACGCAACATCAATGTATCTCGCTTGTCGCGCACAACGGTCTGAAACTCTTCTTCCCCCAATACCGAACGCATGGACGATGACACAAGCGCCGCCAAACGCGAACGCGCCCGACGCTCATCACGCAAGGCTTTATAAAATTGTAGCGGGTCAATAATGCGATAGCGGGTAAAGGCATCAACCACCAAACGCTTCTGATCAGACGCAATCAATTCTTCGGCCGGCGTATCAAGGTCAAGAATACGCTTGTCGATGGTAATCACATTCTGCACAAACGGCAGTTTGAAATGCAGCCCCGCCTCGGTTACCACGCGACGCGGGTCGCCAAATTGCAACACCAATGCCTGCTGCGTCTGATGCACGCTAAACACGCTCGATACAAACACCACGAATAAAACAAAAAGGCCGATAGCAGCCCCAATAGCCAATAGACGGTTCATTGTTGTGCCTCTTTCACGTCTTTGCGACCCAAGCGGTCAAGCGGCAAATAAGGCACGACGCCACTGCTTGTATCTTGGTCAATGATAACTTTTTCGGTTTGTCCCATAACGCGCTCCAGCGTCTCAAGGAACATACGTTGACGCGTCACGCTACGCGCTTTGCGATATTCTTCGTAAATGGTCGCAAAGCGGGTTGCCTCACCATCGGCCTCAGCCACACTCTGCGAGCGATAGGCTTCGGCTTCGCGACGAATACGCACCGCTTCACCTTGGGCTTCTGGCACGACGCGATTGGCATAACTATTGGCTTCATTGCGGGCGCGCTCTTGGTCGGCACGCGCTGCCTGCACATCACGGAAAGCATCAATCACGGCAGCGGGCGGGTCAACTTTTTGCATTTTAACCTGCGTGATGCCAATGCCTGCGCCATAGCTGTCTAGCGTTTTTTGCATCAACGCCTTGACCTCCTCTTCATTTTTCTGACGTTGTTCGGTCAAAATCGGCTGAATGTTGTTCTGGCCGATAATCTCGCGCATGGTGCTTTCAGCCACCGCCTTCACCGTGCCGGTCGGGTTTTGAATGTTAAACAGAAAATCCGGCGCATCGTTAATCAGCCAGAATACCGAAAAATCAACATCAACAATATTTTCATCGCCGGTCAGCATCAGGCTTTCTTCCGGCACATCAAGCGTAACGCTGGCAGAACGCCGCTCGTCACCAACGCGCATACCAATGTCAACCCGATTGACGGTCGTCACTTTTGGCGTCAAGGCCGTCTCAATCGGCCATGGCAGGTGATAATTCAAACCCGGGCTGGTCTGGGTATGGAATTTGCCAAACCGCAACACCACACCCTGTTCATCGGCCTGCACACGATAAAAACCACTCAAGCCCCAAATCAATATAAGTGCCGCCGCAATGAAAATAAAACCCGGCGCACCGCCAATACCGCCCGGCAGCATCTTGCGTAGGTGCTGTTGCATATCGCGGATTATTTCATCCAAATCCGGCTCGCTACCACGCCGACCACCGGGCTTGCGACCCCCGGGCTTACGCCCGCCACCAGAACCGCTTCCCCATGGGTTTTGTCCATTGCCTGAATTATTGTTGGGCATTACATCCTCCTAAGCCGGGGCAGAGTCGCGCCAGCCGTAAAATCGAAAAGCCATTCACGCAAAAAACCGTTTGTCGCCCTGTTTCCACCCGCTATATGTGGGGTAAAAGATGTCAGGTTTCAAGTTTTTTCGGAAGGTTTTTACATGGATGTTTTTACATGACCGGGCCAACACAGAAGACGCTGCGCACCGCGCTGTCGAAAGTCGCAGACCCGGTTGGCGGCGATATTGTCAGTGCTGGTCGCGTGCAGGGTCTTCTCATTGAGCAGGACACTGTCGGATTTTCACTGGATGTCGAGGGCATTGACCCGTCAGCATTGGATGGACTGAAGCAGGCCGCCGAAGACGCCGCCCGTGCCGTGCCGGGGGTTTTATCCGTCACCTGCGTCATGACCGCCCATCGCGCCCCCCCAATGCAAAAAGCCGCCCCAAAAGAAAACAATGAACAAAAAAAACCGGACTCCACGCGCCCCGCCAACCGTGAAGTGCCGGAAGTGTTCAACCGCATTAAATGGGTGATTGGCATCGCCAGCGGCAAGGGCGGGGTCGGCAAATCAACCGTCGCGGTTAATCTGGCGCTGGCCCTGCAGCAGTCCGGATTGAAAACCGGACTGCTGGATGCCGATATTTACGGTCCCTCGATTCCGCAGTTTTTGAACATTACCGAAAAACCGCAATTGACCGATGACAAAAAACTCGTGCCGATTGACCGGTTTGGGGTCGCCACCATGTCGATGGGTTTTTTGGTGCCGCCGGAGCAAGCAATGATTTGGCGTGGGCCGATGGTGCAGGGTGCGCTCTTGCAAATGCTGAATGATGTGGACTGGCCGGAATTGGATATGCTGGTCATCGATATGCCGCCCGGCACCGGCGATGTTCAACTGACCATGGCGCAACGTATTCCGGTCAGCGGCGCGGTGATTGTCACAACGCCGAGCGCGCCCGCCTTGGCCGATGTTACCCGCGCCATCGCCATGTTTGAGAAAACCAATGTTCCGGTGCTGGGGCTGGTGGAGAATATGGCCTATATGACGGCACCCGACGGCGGCAAACTATATCCGTTCGGCGAAGGCGGCGCGGCATTGGAAAAGAAAACCGGCCTTACCTGTCTGGTCGCTCTGCCGCTTGATGCCAACGCCCACGCCGCCGCCGAAAGCGGCCAACCGGTCATGGTCGACGGCGACGGCGTACTACCAGCTTTGTTTGCTGAATTGGCAGAAAAAATAAAAGCCGCACTTCATATTTGAGTTGTCGGGAAAAACAGCCTATATGGGAAAACATTATGACCATTTACACTGCCACCAAAGCCCGCGACCGGCTTTATCGTTGCTCTGTCATTTTCAGACAATTTAATCATAGCTGACGCTCTTACTCGTTGCCCTTCCTGACAAGCGTCACGAAACTCATATCGGCACTATCATTTTCACCGGCGGGGACGGTCTCAAGACCCATTTCCTGCCAGTCATCAGGATTGCTAAGAGCGAAATGCGTATCGCCCTCCGGCTTTGTATGCACAAGCGTGAAG